>NZ_KB912881.1 GCF_000383875.1 Caldibacillus debilis DSM 16016
TGTGTCAAAGCGTCGGACTCGATAACCTGATCGATACCCTTGACGTGAATCTGTCCGTTCTGACTTTTGCGCTTTAATTTTTGCCGATACCTCAGCTTCCATCAATTGCTCACAAAGCCATTGAAGCATGGACAACATGGGGTCTTGTTCAGACATAAACTGGAGTAGCATTTGTTCGAAAGATAAGGTAGAATTCTGGTAAGCCATCGGTTTCAACTCCTTTTGGTTTGCTGGACACTTACCTATTCGGAGTGACCGATGGCTTTTCCTCTTTTCACTTTTTGCGAACTTAATTATACGTGACCAATAAAAAACAGCGGTTCAAACTTCCCGCTTTTTTTTACAATATAGATTTGGATTTGATTTTTGTATATGACGAATCACATCATCCCAATCGAAATAAAGCCTCTCAAAATCTTCATCGCTAATACCAGAACCCGTCTGCACTTCAATAAACTCCAATTCTGTAATCGCCCGAATCCCATGTTTGCGGCCCGCCGGAAGGTGAATGATGTCTCCTGCTTTTACATGAGCAATCGATTCATCTAACGCCAACTCTCCTTCACCGCGGACAATCGTCCATACTTCATCCCGCAAATGATGGTAGTGGTAGCTTGAATTTTTCCCTTGATGAATACAAATGCGCTTCGTGACCATTTCCTGTCCATCTTCATATTTCGCATAGTCCAGAACGCGCGACCAGCCCCAAATCCGTTCCTCGTACATGGGCGGCTGATTAAACCCATTGATCAAATCTTTAATTTTCGGGCTGGAAGCTTTATCGGCGACCAAAATTCCATCCGGGCTTGCCGCGACGACAAGATCTTTGGTACCGATTACTGTCACAGGAATGTCTAATTCATTCACCAAGTGGGTATTTACCGTATCGTCCGCTAATACGCCCTTCCCAATCTGCCTCGTTGCCATTTCCTCCGTCAACGTATTCCATGTACCCAGGTCTTTCCAATACCCGTCATACGGGAGGACCACAATATGGTTCGCCTTTTCTACGACTTCATAGTCGAAACTAATTTTCGGCAATGTGTGATATTGGTTTACCAGCTCATTAAAATAAAGAGGGATACCTTTTTTCTCAAGCAGATGCACCATGTACTTCAATTTAAAAGCAAATACCCCGCAATTCCAAAAGGCATTCATGGCGATTAATGCTTCCGCTTTTTCTTCGCTCGGTTTTTCTGTAAAATAATGAACGCTAAAATACTCTGTACCATTCACCTTCTCTTTTGGAACGATGTACCCGTATTTCGAAGAAGGATATGTTGGTTTGACACCGATTAAAGCTAATTCTGCATTCGAATGTTCGAGAACCCGCTCCAACTCTTTGACCCGTTGGAAAAACGAATCTTCCACATACGGATCGACCGGCAAGACAACGACCGTTTCCTCTTTTGTCAGATTCTTGGTATATAAATAGGAAGTCGCCAACGCAATCGCCGGAAACGTGTCCCGACGTTCCGGTTCAATAATAAGCGGGACTTCCGTCCCCAGTTGGCGATAAATCATATCGCGCTGCATTTTCGATGTGGCAATCACCGCAGAATCGGCAAGCCCGACCGCCTTCAGCTGCCCCCACACCCTCTGCACCATAGACTGTTTCTCGCCATTCTTTCCCTGCAACACTTTTAAAAACTGTTTCGAGCGCGTATCATTCGAAAGTGGCCAAAGGCGTTTTCCGGAACCTCCGGATAAAAGAACTAGTTTCATCATAACCCTCCATAAAAAAATCAGATCTTGAACGATCTGATCTTTGCATTGATTATAGGACTGCTTTGGAGTCGATATTATAAATGAATTTGTGGACGATGGAATGGTACTCTATTAGAACCTATCCACTTCAGCTATAACAATTCCTTTCTTTAGTAAAATAATAGTTTTTATTAGTGCTCATCATCTTTTAAATCATCCTGTAATTGAACCACTTTTTCCTTCCAACATTAAATAGATTTTAATAAATCACGATATTTATTAATAGATGTTTCACGCTTCAGGTACTTCTCTAAATAAGCTCTTCCATTAAGACCCATTTGTTTTCGTTGCTCTGGATCTAAGCGATAAAAATATTTAATAGCCTTAACAATTCCGTTGTAATCTTTTGGCTCGACTACTACCCCACAATTACTCTTATCAATTAATAATTGAGCTTCACTGCCTTGTTCTAACACTCCAAGAATGGGTTTTCCAGCTGCCATAACTCCGTAAATTTTACTTGGCACAGAAACTCCTTTGATTCCTTTTTGGTTTACCACAAGGTGAATATCCGCTACGTTTAATGAATACTTAATAAACTCTTTTGGTTGATAAGGCAAAAATAACACATTTTCAATATGGTTTTCTTTTACATATTGTTGCATTTGTTTTTTAACAGCGCCTTCCCCGATAAAAACAAATACCAAATCTTTATAGTGTCGAAACTCATTTGTTACCTTAATAATATTTTCAAGGTCATAATATAACCCTAAATTACCTGAATACATGACAATAAATTTATCGGTTAAGTTATGTCTTTCTAAAAACTCCGCTACATGCGGCTCATTTTTATCTAAAGGAATAATTTCCTTTTCGTTTGTCCAGTTATTGATAACAACATGATTAGGTACATTTTTATTATGAAAGCGTTTCTTTAAAGTCTCTGCCATATCATGGCCAACCACAACAATTTGATCCGCATAACGACAATTCAATTTATCAATCGCTCTTGCGATGTTAAAGATAAACTGTTTATTTGTATAACTAATTGCTTCTGCTTGTTCCGGGTTAAAGTCTTGAATATTGTATACGTGTTTTGCACGTTTAATAAACTTGCCAATTGTTCCAATCAAACCACCCAAAATCGGTGGTTGAGAGATGGTATAGATAATATCTGCCTTCTCCTTAAATAAAGCAATATTAGCTAAAATAAAATAGGAGAATATATATTTCATCCGACTAAACTTTGACGTCTTATCCACCATAGGCAAGCGAAGTCGGACGACTTTAATATTCTCCAAATAATCCGTTTCAAATATCTTTTTCGCTTTGACTTCTTCTCCTGCATATCCCGGCTGAGCAGCGATAACAGTGATATCAAAATCATTCTGTAAATCTAAACAAAGTTCGGTCATTAATTGACCAGTTGAAGCTAAATCGGGATAAAAATAGTTAATAACAAAACAAATAGATTTCTTCAATTTATATCCTCTTTCTCCATAATTTTGTTTAAAAATAGCTCAATATTTTCAAATTCTCTTTCATACTTATTTAATCTATTTAAATCCATTTCCCACCATTTAACCGTTTTTAGTTTCTGGATAATACTTTCTTCAAATCTATATTTAATAATCTTAGCTGGCACTCCACCTACAATGGCATAATCTGGAACATTTTTTGTTACCACGGCTCCCGCAGCCACTATAGCACCATCTCCTATTTTGACCCCGTCCATTATAATGGCATTAGCACCAATCCAAACATCATTTCCAATACTAACTTCCTCAAACTCTTTAAAAGTATTTTGGCTTACTAAATTTATCCGCAATGGATTCTTTGTGCTATAAAAAATAGGAGATGTTGAAAAACGGTCTACCGGATGTTTACCTAAACCTATTTTTACAAAAGGACCTATGGAACAAAATTTACCAATGCTACAGTTAATTAAATGAGAATTATTAGCTATATAACTATAATCTCCAACTTTAACATTAATTAACTTACAGAATCGCTTAATTCTTACTATATTGCTAATTTCACACTTCCTAATATAACAAAAAGGGGATATTCTCCCACGAAATATCTGTTTAATTAGTTTTAGGCTATTTTTCACCCCATTTTAGCTTCATCTCCATTTTTCTTTTCATGATATACAAAATAGTTTTCATCCTCTCAGAAAGCTTCTTCCCCATAAAATATCTCCTAAATTCCTTTATTAAATCTTCGTTTACCACAGTATTTTCTTCAAACACTATCTTTTCATTAATTTCTTTATCGGATTCTAATTTTTGATTAAATCTATCAATTTTATTACCGTGTACACCACTACCATCGAACCCTTTATTGTTGATGTATGAATGGTAACTCCATACACATAATCCATTATTCTGAAAAATATGGAAATACCATCTTATTAACCAAGAATTAATTTGACCATTCAACTGCATCTCTAAAAACTCTGAAAAGGCTTCACCTGCATAGTTAAATTTTTTTCGCAGACTCTCATTCTGCAGTAACATCTTATAATTTTCGTACTGATAAAAATCACAAGCTTCCCAGTACTTTCTCCAGGTTCCCCATCCCCAAGAACAAGGATATGGAGTAAAGTACACATCTGATTTAGTATACTTCTTTATAGGCAAGCCAAAACCGGATATATGCATTACACTATCATAATCCTCATAAAACTCAAAAGCTTCCCTCATAAAATTCATAAAATTAGGAGAAGGTACACAATCATCTTCCAAAACTACTAATTTATCATAACCAAATTTAAAAACTTTGCTCACACCGTATATTATAGATTCAGCTAATCCTCTGTTTTTTTCAGCAAACTCAAATTCAACTTCACACCAATTAATGTTACATACTATTTCTCTTATCTTTTTCACTTTTGGTAAATCGGCTTCTGTCCTGGGGCCATCCGAAAATACATATAACTTTTCCACATTATTTCCCTTTAATCCTTCTAAAACCTTTAAAGTATGTTCAGGTCTATTGTAAACAAACAACACAACTGGAATTGGAGTCATTATTTATTTTCTCCTTTTTTTATATTTTTTATATAATAATATAAACTTGTAATCATCCCTGCAAAAAGAAACACACTCTTTGAAGTTGACAAAGTAAAACTCGTTTGTCTGTAAATAAAAACAAACAAAAAAAGGCAAATTAACCAAAACCCAAATTTTTCTTTAATTAATAACTTAATATTTAAAAATATAGTAGTAAAGAAAAGCAGCATTATAGAAAAACCCATAATACCAGTAGTCGCCAACAACTCCAAAAAAACATTATGGGAATAAACTTTATTTATCCCAGCTCCAAATATAGGGTTTTCTTTAAAAAATCTAATGCTCTCTGAATAAACATCAAAACGACCAATATACTTATGTGAACCAGTAACAGAAGGGTCATTAATGATATTGTATAAAGAAAATCTTGAAATTGTTGGGAATTTAGTTAACAAATAGGGGTTGGTGGTTATTGTTATATAAGTATATATTAAGAAAACAGTTAACAATAATAAGTATATTCTCTTTTTTAAAGGTAAGAGAACAAATAGAAAAAGTAAGATAGATAAAATTGTAGAAAAGAAAGCCCCCCTACTACCTACAATAGCGATCATCGTAAATAACCCTATAATTACATTTGTAATTCCCCATTTATTTTTGCTTATCCCTTTTTCATCAAATAAATTTATCAAGGAAAAAATACCCAAAAGTTCTCCTATAGCTACAGGATGTGTATCACCAACAGTTACTCTGTATTGGTTAGAACCATTCAAAAAATTTATAATAATAGCTATTAAAAGTACATATCCACATATATTAATTATTCTTTTTATAAATTCGTAATCTCTTTCTCTCTGTATATTTACATAACGGCCGATAAAAAAAGCAGCAAGGGATCCCAATATTACCTTGATTGCTTCCATTGGTTCTGATATGAAAATAGAATGAATTAATATATATATTATAAATGTTAAAATTAAATAGTCTTCCAATCTCAAGATTTTTACATTATTATTTTTTAATACTAGGAAAAGAATCACTGAACATAGAATAAAAAAGGTGGGTATCGTCATCTCAACATTATTAGAAAGAATAGCTTCTATAGCGTAACTATAAATAAATATGACTATTAAGATTAGTACAACTCTATTTTCAAATTCTTTAAATTTCATATCGTAATACTCCCTCAAAAATTTATGCAAACCATGCAGCGTTTAAAATCACACATTCCAAAAATTCATGAAAAGTTTGATACTGTAACGAACCATTTGGATGGTCCTCAGTATAAATACATGAATTCCTCTACGTCTTTCTGTACATATAATACTTGCTTCAGGATAAATCCTTTTATTAAAAACATAGATCATCTTGGTATTATGTCAAAAATACAGGTACATCAAATAGATATTTTTTCCATCTTTTTATTTATCATTATGAACGTGTTGCAAAACGTATAATAAGCGCATAAACGAACTAAAAATCCCACCCTTTTGGAAATAAAATATAGCAACCCAAAAATACAATCCAAAGGGTAGGCCATTCTAGTTATTTTAAATTTTATCACATAATATACAATGTCTAGCACAATGATCTCTTTTACAGATTTTGTTCTAATACATCAATCATTTTTCTTTATCCAGATCACCTTATGTGACAAGTCTTTCTCCAATTTTAAGAAAATTGATGTTGAAATCTTTGTTTATAAAACTTATTTTTATTCTATCTTTACGTAAATTAGTACAACTACTTGAATAGATTCTGCTATTTTCATTGTATCTGTGGGTTAACAAAAATTCTACGCATTTTTACGTTTTCGCATATAGGTACATCGTTTCAAGAAAAAAGATTTTCTGCTTTCAACGCCTAACCTCTCAAAGATTTAGGCGTGCGGTACCACAAGTAATCATATCGACGATACAATTCTCCAAAGCAGTCTCTAGGACTCTACAGGTGGTGAAAAACCAATCGATACAACTTGATTCAAAGGCTATAAATTGCATCTATGTACGACAAAAGAGGGAACTATCAGCCGTTGCTTCAAAAAATTCCACAAATTGCAGAACAAACAAAAATCCTCTTCGTTTTCTCTATCCATCGTTGAAATGGAGGGAGAAAAAATGTCCATACTCGAGTTATCCCTCAGTTTCTGGAGATAGAATGGGAAAATAACTTTTTCAAGTCTTCAACAAAATTCAACATACGTCCAATTAGTGAAAGAATGCTGAACTAGAAAGGCTATGTTGTTATAAGGTTAATCGACCTATTTATTGTATGGTTCATTGTAAAATTAAATGCAACAAAATAAATATACAAAAGCCACGATAATTCCGTTATGATGAAGTCGACACAAACCCATACATAACAGGAGGAATACCATGGCTCGCTCTCATCATAACACAACTCGTACCTTTTCGCATCTCACCGTTTTTGATCGTGGTCAGATCCAAGTGCTTCGCAATCAGGGAAAGTCATTGCAGGAAATCGCGGACATCATCGGCTGTCATAAGTCTACGATCTCCCGAGAGTTGAAGCGAGGAACTGTGACAGAGCGACAGGCTGATCTGACCAAGTATCAAGCATACTTTGCCGATGTGGCCAACGTGTCTATGAATCGAACCGTTCCCGTTGTTGTGCGAAGTATAAGCTGATCCAGACCACGGATTTCATTCATTTCGCCGTGCGAAGATCCGTGATGATCATTGGTCTCCTGATGCCGTTTGCGGCTATGCCAAGACCTTGTACCGCTAAATCGACCTTGGTCTGCTTCCAATCAAGAACATTGATCTACCTTTAAAAGTGTCCCGCAACACCAAGAAAAAGCGAACACGGCAACATAAGAAGAGGCTAGGCACAAGCATTTAACAGCATCCCCGACATATCAATGAACGTCTGGAATTCGGCCACTGGGAAATCGATACCGTCTTAGGCACCAACAAAAAAGGAGCGGCGCTACTCACATTGACCGAACGCAAGACGCGCAAAGAACACATCCTGAAGATCGATCGCATGACGGCGGAATGCGTGAAGCAAGCCATACAGGAAGTGAAGCAACAGTA
Source organism: Caldibacillus debilis DSM 16016 (assembly GCF_000383875.1). Lineage (NCBI taxonomy): Bacteria > Bacillati > Bacillota > Bacilli > Caryophanales > Bacillaceae > Caldibacillus > Caldibacillus debilis. The sequence goes on from NZ_KB912881.1 coordinate 7,778, forward strand.
TGGANCCGTATTCTNAACCGTGTTCAAAACGATCACATCAGACAATGGAGCTGAATTCAGTGAACTCAGCCAGGCTATCGAATCCGAGGTGTATTACACACATCCTTACACATCATGTGAACGAGGAACCAATGAACGCCACAACGGACTCATTCGTCGATTTATTCCAAAAGGCAAGCCCATTGAGGATATCGATCCATCGCCATTATCGATGTAGAGAACTGGTGTAACACCCTCCCCAGGAAGATCCTGGAATATCGTTCACCAAACGATGCGTTTCATGAAGAGTTTCGAAACATCGCTTGATCATAACCATATTTTGGATTACTGGGAGATGTTGCATTTATTATTGCAAATTAAGCTATTTATTGTATCCACAATTTTAAGTCTTTAGTGTAGCTTTTCAACACCATATACTATATATAGAAGTCGTTTACATTAGTTTCCAAACTCCATAACCTTTTTCTTAAAAAACAGAATTATCTTATCTATCTCCTGTATTTTTAACATCTTAAGTAAGAAAATGTAAACTACTAAACTACAAAAAATTGTAAGAAAAAATCTCAAAAACTCATTAAAATCATAAATACTGATAGATCTATAAATCATATACCCCAATATATTGGCTACAACACTCGAAGATATTATCTTCAAAATATAGCTGATACTAATAAGTACTTTATACTGAAAATTTAGCTTTAAGTATGTTTTTAGCAAATATATAAACGAAAAAAACATCCCAATTGTATTAGCAATTGCTATAGATATATGACCAATATGTGGAATTAAAACTACACAAATAATAACAAATGAGATTACAAAAATAGTAGATGCTATTATTGTATTTTTATAGACTTGATGACTAAACATTAACCTATTAAGGAAGTCTTTTAATACAATAAATACTATACCACATGCGAAATAAAATAATGCATCAGAAGTCATTATAGTTGCATTTTGATCAAAGGCGCCCCTTTCAAAAATTATCTTTACTACTTCTCTTTTATACATAACTAATATTGTTATTACTGGAATTAATGATAGGACTATAAATTTAAATGTATTAGTAACAATATTGTTTATGTCGTGAACATTTCCTTTATCCACACTATTAATAATTGTTGGATAGCTTGCATTTATGATTGAAGCTCCTACAACAGTCACAGGTAACATAATTAACCTTGTTGCGTAATTCAAAGCTGCAACACTTCCTGTTTGCATTTGGGAAGCGAAGAATCGAGATATAAGTATACCTAATTGATCCACCAATGTTATTGATAAAATCGGTAGAAACATATAAAATGTACTACTTACTTCAGACTTAGATAAATTTATATGAAAATAATATCTAAATCCATGTTTTTTTAGTTTTGGATATTGTATAAATAATTGTACAATAGTACCAAATAAATACCCTATAGCTATTGCATACACGCCGATAGACTTTGAAAATACTATAATAAATACAATTACAATAACATTATTAACTACTGGTAAAAAAGCTGGAATAGTAAAAGAATTATAGGTATTTAGAATACTCGTTTGCATAAAAGAAAGCGCATAAAATAAGAGAGCAAGAAATAATATTAACGTTAAATGCTGTACCAGTTTTAAGTTTGATAAATCATTAACAAATATCATCAATATTTGTTTACTAAAAAACATAAAAACAACACCAATACAAAATAAAGATACAAAAATTAAATTTGCAATACTACTAATGAAATTCCAAGCTTCTTGCTCACTAGATGAATTTCTTTTCTTTATATAAACAGGAATAAATACCCCAATGAAGATACTACATATTATAGATTGAAAAAAATTAGGAATTGTACTAGCTATTAAATAAGCATCAATTTCTTTTCCAACCCCTAAAAATGAAGCTACATAGACCTCCCTAAGAAATCCTAACAAACTGCTCAAGAAACTTCCAATTAATAACACAAAAGCACTAGATACGATAATATTATTTTTCATTACTATTCACTCTTAACAGTTTTTTATTTTTTATTTATAAAGACAAATAACTTTAATTTTGAAACTATCTTAAAATCACTCTAGAATAAGCTTCTAATGTTTTACTTGCCACATGATCCCATGTAAAGTTATTTAAAATGTGCCATTTTAAGTTCTCATCTTTTTTCTTATTCAAAGAACTTAACACACCTCTTTTTAATGACTCGTAGTCTCGTGGCTTTACATAATCAGCATAATCCCCAAAATATTCTTTAGTCCCTCCAACTTCAGTTATAACAATTCTTGAACCTGCTAAACCTGCTTCAAGTGCTACTAATCCTGGTGTTTCAAAATCTGATGGTAACACTAAAGAATGTGCTGCAGCATAAGCAGATGCAAGAAGGTCATGATCATGATTTAAATGAGGGATGTGTATAATATGTTTACATCTTTGCATATAATCATATATACTTTTTGATTTTTTTGTATTCCCCAACTCTCCAATAAGAACTAGTGGAATTTTTTCCTCATAAGCTAATCTTGCTAACAAATCATAATTTTTTCTATGTGATAGTGTTCCCACACCTAATAAAAAATCTTTTATTCCATACTTCGAATAAAAATAATCTGGATTAGCGTCTTTAAATTTTGTATCAACCCCATTAGGTACAACAAATATCTTCTCAGGACTTACTCCCCATGCTTTTTGTATATAATTTGCTTCTGCTTTTGAATTTGGTAATATAATCTTAGCTATCATTGATAACTTTTTCCCCATTTTATTTGAAGAATATAAATGATTGATTTTATTTAATATTTTATTCTGAAGTCGTAAAAAATACGGATTAATCTCTCTATAATAAACTGATGATAATATGACATTTCCACCTTTTCTATGAACAGCTTCCCCTAAATAATACGTTCTTAAATCTGCTCCAAATAGATGGAAGTATTGTAGATCTTCACGTTTATATTCCTTCCATTGATCAAATAACTCTACCTTTACACCTTTTTTTTCAAGAGCTTCTTTTGTTTTTATTAACTGAGTATATATTCCGCCTTTAAAAATAGAAATACTATGAAAACTACCAAATATCACCCGATCCATTTTTGAATATCCTTTCTAGATTATGATCATTTCTCTAAAAATTCGCTTAATTCTATTTAAATCCCCATCCACCATCATCTTTACTAATTCCTTAAAACTCACATCCTACTTCCAATTCAATTTCTTCTTCACTTCATACAGTCCCCCTAATGGAAGATCTACCTTCACTGGTCTCATAAAACTTTGATATTATACCACAAATCCTTACAATCTAATCCTACATAAGAGAACATAATTTCCACTAACTCACGTACTGTGTGTATCATCTGTCACAATGACATAGTCATTTGACTCGTCTTGTTACAACATTAACCACATTGCATTTACATAATCACCGATAATCCCCCGGTACGTTTTACATCCAAGTGACCGGGGAGTTCTCATAAAAGTCTGTTAAGTTTATTACTTAATTTTTAAGTTTTCATGAATCTATTCATGTACTCTTAATCAAACACCTTCTTGAACTTATCTTCCTTTTCGACCTTCTTCATATCCGCTTCCACCATAATACGGACTAACTCTTCAAACGGAGTTTTTGTCGGATTCCATCCCAATAATGTCTTTGCCTTTGTTGGATCTCCTAATAATTGATCCACTTCAGCCGGCCGGAAATATTTCGGATCAACTTCGATTAATACGCGACCGGTGGCTTTGTCAATCCCTTTTTCGTTTAATCCTTCGCCTTTCCACTCAAGATCAATTCCTGCATATTTAAACGCCAAAGTCGCAAATTCCCGTACTGAGTGCATCTCTCCTGTAGCTATGACGAAATCTTCAGGAGTATCATGCTGCAACATTAACCACATGCATTCCACATAATCTTTTGCGTATCCCCAGTCGCGAAGGGCATCCAGATTGCCTAAATATAATTTGTCTTGTTTTCCTTGCGCGATGCGTGCTGCAGCCAAGGTAATCTTACGCGTGACGAATGTTTCGCCGCGCCTTTCTGATTCATGGTTAAACAAAATTCCATTCACCGCAAACATTCCGTATGATTCACGATAGTTTTTCGTAATCCAATACGCATAAAGTTTCGCCACACCATAAGGCGAACGCGGATAAAATGGCGTTGTTTCCTTTTGGGGAACTTCCTGTACCTTTCCAAACAATTCGGAAGTAGATGCTTGATAAATGCGTGTTTTTGCTGTCAACCCCAAAATACGTACGGCTTCCAGAATACGCAATGTCCCTAATGCGTCTACATCGGCCGTATATTCCGGCATGTCAAAAGATACGCGAACATGTGATTGAGCGGCTAAGTTATAAATTTCATCCGGACGAATTTCGCTGATTAAACGTATGACATTGGAGGTATCCGTAATATCACCGTAATGTAAGTGGAAATTTTTATTGCGTTTTAACGCATCTGCCTCTTCTTGAGACAGAATATCTTCTAAACGCTCTTGGTTATAGGATGAACTGCGACGAATAATGCCATGTACTTCATATCCTTTTTCTAGTAAAAACTCGGCTAAGAAAGATCCATCTTGTCCTGTTACCCCTGTAATTAATGCTCGTTTCATTGTATCCTCCATTTTTTTAATTTGTTTGTCCTGCTACATTTTCTAAGAACCATTGATACACTTTCTGCAAACCTTCATCCAACGAAATGCTTGCTTTCCAGCCTAATGCATTGATCCTTGACACATCTACCAGTTTCCGCGGCGTGCCATCCGGTTTTGATGTATCAAATTTTATTTCACCTTGATAGCCAACCACATTTTTTATTTTTTCCGCTAATTCTTTAATCGAAATATCCTTGCCGACACCAATATTGATAATTTCATTGCCTTCATAGTTTTTCATTAAAAAGATACATGCATCTGCCAGATCATCCGAGTACAAAAATTCACGTCTCGGTGTGCCAGTTCCCCATACTTCGACATAGGGAGCATTATTTTCTTTTGCTTCATGGAACTTGCGAATTAATGCCGGTAATACATGAGACGTATGTAAATCAAAATTATCATTTGGTCCATATAAATTCGTCGGCATGACTGAAATATATTTCGTACCGTATTGGCGGTTATACGACTGGCACATTTTAATACCGGCAATCTTTGCAATGGCATATGGTTCATTCGTTGGCTCCAATTCGCCTGTCAATAAATATTCCTCTTTTAACGGCTGTGGAGCAAATTTCGGATAAATACAAGTGCTTCCTAAGAACAACAGCTTTTTGACACCATTACGATATGCCGCATCAATAACGTTCGTTTGGATCATCAAATTGTCTCGGATAAAGTCAGCAGGATATTCATTATTGGCAACTATTCCTCCCACTTTTGCCGCTGCGAGAAACACATAATCCGGTTGTTCCCTCTCAAAAAATTCATCCACTTGGTTTTTATCCCTTAAATCTAATTCTTTTCTCGTTCTATAAACGAGGTTTTGGTAACCTTTTTCCCTTAACTTCCTCACTATGGCAGATCCTACCAAGCCTCTATGGCCAGCCACATATATTTTTGAATTTTTTTCCAACTTTTTCACCCTTTAGTATGCGTTTTTTGACCCAAACAGGACAAAAACAGTCCTTAAAATTAATTTTATATCTACTATTAAATTCCTTTCTTGTATATATTTCAAATCAAGTCTTACCCATTCTTCAAACGGAAGACTGTTTCTCCCATATACTTGCCAATAGCAAGTGAGCCCTGGTCTTACACTTAATCTTTGCCACTCATAAGAAGTATATTGGGCAACTTCTTCCGGGAGTGGCGGCCTTGGTCCCACTAAAGTCATTTCACCTTTTAATACGTTAAATAATTGCGGCAGTTCATCAATGCTCGTTTTTCTGATGAATCTGCCGACTTTAGTGACTCGCGGATCGTTTTTTATTTTAAATACGGGACCTGTCACTTCATTTTGGCTCATCAATTTGGGCTTTAATTCTTCCGCGTTGGCAACCATGGAGCGGAATTTATACATTGTAAATTCTTTTCCGTCTTTACCGACCCGAACTTGTTTAAAAATAACGGGCCCATTCCTATCTTCAAGCTTAATTAGTATGGCAACGATAATAAACAAAGGAGACAAAAAAATTATACCAAGAACGGATAATGCGATATCTAAGATTCTTTTGGTTACTAAATATGCTCTACTATCATTAGGTTTTACTTGTTGAAAGATTAAACTATTTGAATTCTGTTTTACGATGGTAGATTCATTAGAAGTTGTCACTTCCAATCACAAATCACATCCTTCTTTTTTCTTTTCATTTTCTTGAGCAAAAAATTTTGTTCCTTAGGATACCTCATAATTTCTGTTTCCTGTTTTTACTAGTCACTAATTTTTATATTTTCAGGCGCAAACACATCCGTTATTTCAATAAAGCCGAATAAAGCCGAGTTTTTCTATACCAACCGTTCAGTTTCAAATTTACAGGAGACAGATTCGTTGGACCGGATGAATCCTTGAATAGCTTGATGAGATAAATATTACCGTGTATGACTATTTCACATAGCATTTTTTAAAACAACAGATTTTCGAGTATTCCAATTAGCAAATCGATAATCGTAACGTCGGGTTTTTTCATCCGTCGTCCGTCCGACATAAACGATTGATGACAGGATTCACGTTAACCTTATTTTGAAAATTCTTTTAACGACTAAAAAAACCATCAATACTTTAAAAATCTCTTAAAAGAAATATGTAAAAATTCACAGATCATCCGATATAAAAAAGGAAATCTGCCCACATTGCCTTTAGAAAAAGGCCAGCAGGGCAGTTTTCTCCCGCAAAACGAACAATGGACGGACAGGTTGCTTTTCCAAGTATGTATTTTTGCGGGAAAAAGAAAGAAGCCATAGATAAACCGGATTGGTTTATGGGCTGGCGCATTAAATCGGTTTATCTATGGCTCTCAATTTGTGATGTATTTCATTTGGCATGATACACACTCAAACATCGGGCATCGAACCCGCCCTCACGCCACACTATCGACGACGAGCGTCTAAGGCAGGCAGATCCCTCTGCCGCCCACAGCATGGCCGAGTGCCTCCGTTGATAAAGGTAAGGAGACATCACCCTAAGTGATGTTCGCACCTTCCCAACTTCCCCTTCGATTACCCTCTGTTTAAAAAATTCCAAATAATCTCTTTCTCTTTATCTTTTCCGGAATTTCTTTATATACGGTCTGATTTTCTGCGGCCAGCCGGCCATTTTCCAAGAAGATTCCAAGGGTGTCCAAGCCGAACTTTTTCTCGATCGCATCGAACGCTTCCGCCATCCGGAAGCCTCGGGAACCGGTATTATGGGCGTCGGAAGCGACGAAATGGACCAGATTCGCTTCGATCAGCCGGAAGGAAAAATCCTGGATCTTTTTCCCGAACAGCCCGCAAACGCTGGCGGCGGTAACCTGGGACAGGGCACCCTTTTCCACCAGATCGTACAGTTTATCCGGCTGCTCGGTCAATTGCTGGTTCCGTTCCGGATGGGCGATGACCGGAACATATCCTTTCAATTGCAGTTCGTAAAAAAGACGATCGGTATAGGAAGGGACATGGTTGGAAGGGAATTCGATCAGGAGATACCGGGAATCGTTCAGCGGGGCGATTTCCCCCGTCTCCAGTTCCTCCGGCAGCTCCCCGAAAATCCGGATTTCCTGCCCGACAGACAAGGAAAGCGGAATGCCTTCGTCCGCAAAAACCGAATTCAATTCCGCCGTTTTCTCCGAAACTTTCGATCTCGGATTATCGAAAGCTCGCAATTTATGGTGAGGGGTGACGATGATTTTTTCAATCCCCTCTTTGACCGCTTCCCGGGCCATTTCGACGGATTCTTCCAAGCTTTGCGCCCCGTCGTCGACTCCGGGCAGGATGTGGCAGTGGATATCGATCATGGCCGTTCCCCCTCACCCGTTCATTCCCGCGGCTGGCACCGCCGCATTTCTATTCCGAATAGGCCGAAAGGCCTGCCATTTGTTTAATTTTGGCAATACGCATAATGCATATCCATCATATCATATTCTGGATTTTAAATAAAGGAGTCTCTTAGCTTCCGTAATAATAGTAATAGCTTTGTTTCACTTCTTTTTTATTGTTTAAAATGGCCCCCAAGAGCTTCCCGTTGGCGGCCAGCAGCAATTCCTTCGCCTTGACCGCGTAATCCCGCTCCGTTTTTCCGCTCGAGACGACAAAAAGGGTCCCGTCGCAAAGATTGGCCAAGATTTGCGCGTCGGTGACGGCCAAGATCGGCGGCGCATCGAACAGGACATAATCGAAATGTTTCTCCGCTTCCTTCAGCAGGTCGTGCATCGATTGGGAGGCCAGGATTTCCGCCGGGTTCGGCGGGATCGGGCCGCTCGTCATGACGTATAAATTTTCCACATCCGTCTTTCGGACGGCCTCGAGGACACTCGCCTGTTTCGTCAAAACATTGGTCAAGCCGATGGTGTTGGTGAACTGGAAGGTGATATGTACGGTCGGTTTTCGCATATCCGCGTCAATCAATAACACCCTTTTTCCCTGCTGGGCGAAAACGATGGCCAAATTGGCGATCGTCGTCGATTTCCCTTCCCCGGGCGCGGTGGACGTGACGACGATGGACCGGATTTCTTGGTCCACCGCGGAAAACTGGATATTCGTCCGGATCGTCCGGTACTGTTCGGTGATCGGCGATTTCGGATCCTGCTTGGCGATGAGCCCCCTGCGATGCTGATGCATGCCTTTTCTTTTTGCCTTCGCCATGTTTAACCCCTCTTTCTGCTGTGCGAACGGCTCTTTATGGTTTGCCCGTTCGCGGAAGATGAATCAAAGGTGGAAATGACCCCGAGAACCGGGAGCTCCAAGTATTTTTGGATATCCTCTTCCGTCTTGATCGTATTGTCCAGATATTCCAACAAAAAGGCGAGCCCGACGCCAAGCATCAATCCGACGACAAAGGCGATCGCCATGTTGAGCAGCGGTTTCGGTTTGACCGGCGTCAATTCTTTCGGCAATTCCGCCTTCGCCAAAATGCTTACGTTATCCACCTTCATGAGGGAAATGACTTCCCGTTGAAACACTTCGGCGATTTTGTTCGCGATCGTTACCGCCCGCTTCGGATCCTCGTCTTCCACGGAAACATTGACGACCTGGGAATCCTTTTCGCTTTGCACATTGATCTTTTCCTTCAATTCGTTTACCGACAGATCCAAATCCAGTTCGTCGATAACCTTGTCCAGGATTCTCGGGCTGGTGATGATCACATTGTAGGTGTTGACCAGCTGCAGGTTGGCCTGCACTTCGCTTATATTGTAGTATTCATTCGTCTGCGAGCGGTTCACGAGCAGTTGGGTGGAAACTTGGTAAACGGGGGTGATGAAAAAGTAGCTGATGATTCCTGCAATGGCCGTCGAAAGAAAGGTGATGGCGAGGATGAGCGCCAGTCTTTTCTTTAGTGTTTCAAATAACTCTTTCAGACTGATTGTTTCTTCCATGAAGTCCTCCTGAATCCCAAATTTTTTCCGGAACCGGTCAAAAAAACGAATCGGGATCCATGGCCGTTCGCCGGGACATCCTTTTCGTTTTGCCGGCCCTGGGCATTTTGACATCATTTAACAATTCACGACATTAATATACCATTTCTTTTCAAGTTTGTGTTTATTTTAAACTATTTTTATACAAGAATAATGTCATGGGCGGAATTTTCTTCCTTGAATTCTTCCGTAATAATAAAACATATTCCTATATTCAGAGACTTATCCTTGCTGCCATCCATGCTATTTGGATAAAATGGCCGTTTGATCGCATTTTCGGGATAGAAAAACCAGGAAAAATTTAGTACGATACGGATATAAGGCTGCGTTGGCCAAAAACCCTTGCTTCGCCATCGTCCGCTATCATTAATAGAAATCATAGTGAATTTATCGAATTTTGGCAAGTCGTATCATGTAAAATTTTCATTAAATTTGCCGCAGGGTATTTTATAAATCGATCAGCCGGCGGTCTTGCGATGCCAAAAATTTGGGATGGAGGTTCGATATGGTTCAGCGTCTCTTCGCGTTGCTTTCCTTTCTTTTATGTGTGGCGATCATTTTTGTCGGCAGTGCCCACCTGCGGGCAACTATTCAATCAATGGAAGAAAAAGCGGCGGAAACCGATGAAACCGGAACGCAAGAGGCGGGGAATGGGAATGGGGACGGATCCGCCGAAACGGGGGAATCCAATCCTTTCAACTTGCTCCCCGAACAGTTGGAACTGTACACGGAAACCATGCCGGAACATTTGAAAGACCGTTTCCTCCAAGCCTACGAACAGGGCGAACCGTTGGACATCGTCTTCGCCGGTTCCCCGGCATTGGGCAGTTCCGCGGACGGTTGGAGCGTGCAAGTGAAAAAAGCGCTGGAAGACCGTTTCGGTTCCGATTTTGTCCATGTGGAGATCGTGGAATTTGACGGGACGTCCACCGCCTTTGTGGAAGAGGGGAAAGCGGAGGAAATCGCCGAAAAGAAACCGGACATCGTTTTGTTTGAAGCCTTGACGTTGGAAGACAACGGCCTTGTGACGATCGACGATTCCTTGAATAACATCCGAACCTTTGCCGAAGCTTTGGCGGAAGAAAATCCGGACGCGCTGTTCCTCCTGCAGCCGCCGAATCCGATCTACAACGCCAAATACTATCCGGTGCAGGTGGAAGAATTACGGAAGTTCGCAAAGGCGCAAAAATATGAACTGCTCGATCATTGGAAGGCCTGGCCGGATCCGAACAGCGAAGCGATCCTGGATTATCTGGATGACGGCGGCCTGCCGAACGAAAAAGGGCACGAGTTGTGGGCCAAGTTCATCAAGGAGTATTTCGGGTTGAAGTAAGTCCGAGGCCGCCTTTGTACCGGGGAGCGCTTTAGCCTTGCGGACAGGAAAGTGCTGGCTCAGGTCCAAAAGTTCCGCCCTTCCCGGCGCCCGCAGGGGCGCAAGCGCCCTGTCCCTGATCAACACCTTGGATCCGCGGAAAAAATTCCGGTTCCCGCCGGGACAGCGAATATGACAACGTTCCTTTCCGAAAGGGACGTTTTTCTTTCATTTCGGGAAACTTCCGCACAAACACCGCCGCGGCTTTGTTTCGTTTCTCCGTGCGCACAAATATCCCAATGATTCGCTGACGGGATTCCATTTCGTCGCACCGCCGGCATCCTTCGGTTGCTTTGCCGGCGGATTTTTGCATATATAATGGATATAGATCCGTTTCCGAATCGGTTCGGGCTCCGGCTGCGGTTTCGTCCGGGCGTATAGTTTGGATTTGATCCGTTTCCGATCGTTTTCGAGAAAATGTTTAAGGTGGTTTGGTCATGAAAAACTTGTATGCGGAGCAATGGCGGCTCTTCAAAACGAAATACGGGATCCATTTCCTTTGGATCTTCATTCTTTTCTTCCTCAGCGGTTTGACGGCCTATTTTTACCTCCTGAGGGATGAAAAGCTCCTGGTCATCCTGGCGAAATGGGTGACGGCGATGTTCAATCAAAAGGATATCGCCCATCTTGACGCCCAAACCGGCGAATTGGCCTTCGGGCTCTTTTGGAACAACAGCGTGGCTTGCCTCCTCATTTTTTTGTCCGGGTTCATCCCCATTTTCCTGCCGACACTGGGGATCATTTGTTTTAACGGGGCCATTATCGGGATCATCATGGCTTATTTAAAATTCAACGGAAATTCGGTGATGGAATTTTTGCTGGCCGGGGTCGTCCCCCACGGCATCTTTGAAATCCCCGCGATCATTTTGGCCGGCGCCCTGGCCGTGACGATCACCCTCGGCGTCTATCAAAAGCTGGATAACCGCCGGTTTCCTTTAAAACCCGTCATTTTGGACGCTTTAAAAACCTTCCTTTTCGTCTGCCTTCCCCTCCTTTTGATCGCGGCGCTGGTCGAGTCTTTCATCACCCCCTGGTTTTTAGGCGTTTAATCCTTCTGCGCCGCGGGCGTGCCGCTTCCGTCCGGACGTGTTCCGGATGGGGCGGCTTTTTTGCTGGGGCCGACCGACTTGCCGAAGGGAATCTCTGTGCCGCCTCCGTTTCCCGCACTTTTTCGGAGGCCGGCCATCGAAAGTCTCTGCGCTGAAGCCCTCTTTCCTGTGGATGATCGCTGAGGCCGACTTGGCCGCCAGGAAAAAAGGAGTCGGTTTTCCGCGAAAAAGGGAGGATTTTATCGTATGCGGAAAAATTTTCCTGAGAGTGGTGCGCATGTGTAAATTTTCCCGGACAGGAATATCCGATAGGCATAAAAGAAGGTGTCTAAAAAATAAAAGGGACCGCAACCGCAACCTTCTTGATACGGATTAGAAATCTACAAATCCCATCCCGACTATCTCGAACCGCAACCCCGCAACCTTCTTGATACGGATTGCCTTTCGGGCAGAGCCGAGGCCCGTCCGAAAAGAAAAGCGTCCGTAACCGTCTTTCCGCCCGACGCAATACTCCCCGACGTTGACGGGGCATACGTCGAAAACGACATCTCCACTTTCTGACCGGGGCAATGCTCCCCAGGCATAAATTTATCCTAAAAAGCGTATTCGGCCGAAAATTACCAAGAAAGGCGCCTTCTCTCTAGTAACATGGCAATGGCCACAAAATTGATTTACAATAAAAATACGGTTCGTTTTGCGGGAACGGTACGGGAAGGCGGACCGGTGATCGACAAACAGGAATGACTGGAGGGATCGAAGGATGGATGATCTGGAATACTTGATTCTCCGTTTTGGCGACCATTTGAGCCAAAACCTTCATTACCGGGATGGCAGCGATCAACACACCGTACAGCGGGGTTTGTTTCTTTACCGGCAAAACCGGGTCCGTTCCCTCCGCTTGTCCGATGACATTTTGTATGCGACCGTTCAGGATGTCGTTCCCGCCCAAGTAGAGCTGGACCTTTATTTGAAACATGGGTCCTGCACCTGTCCGGAAAAGAGGATTTGCAAACATCAGATGGCCGCCTTTTTCGCCGTCTACGGCCGTTTTTTCCCGGTCAGCGAATGGCTGGAAACCTGGCGGGACCGATCGGAACAGCTTTCCCTCGGCATCTTTTCTTCCGCTTCCCCGAAAAAAGGTCCGGTAGCGGAGCCGAAAGGGAAAGGAAGCCGGAAGGAAATTTTGGAATCGACCGCCAGAAAAGCGGCCAAATCGTTCGTCCAATCCGTTGTTTCCGGAAAAAACGACATGTCTTCCCTCTTCTTTCAAATATACGCGGACATGGCGATTCAAAAGATTGACGATTCCCTTTCCTCGGATTGGGAAATGACTCCGGTGGAAATGGTGTTCGCCTGTACCGTTTTTCTGCAGGGAGTTTTTGAGGAACTGGAAAAGGTCCCCGCCCTTTCCTCCGAGACGGCCGAAAACTTTCTTGACTTGTTTGATGTCTTTGTTGGAAAGATCGAGAATGCCATCGCTCGCATGCCCCGTCCCCTTCCTTTCAAGGCGGAACCGCTGTTGAATCGGCTGGCTTCCATTTCGGGAAAATTTCTGGAGCGGGAGGAACCTTTCTTTACGGTCCGTCTGTATTTGTACTGGAAGATCTGGGCGGACTTGTTGAAAGACAAATCCCGGCGGAAAAAGGAATTCGACCGGCTGTCCCGTTTGTTTAAAAAAAGCGGCGAAAACGAGCTGCTGGCACAAGCCTTTCTTTGCCACTTTTTCCTTGCCGGACGAATGAAAGAGACGTTGACAGCCCTCAATGCGTCGGATGACGGGTACTATTTTTTACACCATATTTTCCTTTCCTATAGCCTGGATAACGGGGATTTGCGCACGGCGGAAAAAATTTTGGCTTCCATTCTTCACATTTTGCCTGGCGTCATTGAAAACAGATCCCCCGATGAAATCCGCAGATTCCATTCCTGGTTGGAAGGGAAGTTGTTTTCGTATGCGGAGGAAAGCGGGGACTACGATCTGGCGGAAAAGCTGTTCAGCGGGCTTTTTCCCCATTCCGCCCGTTCCCTCATCCGTCTGTTCCTGAAAACGGAACAATACGGGAAACTTTCCGATCTTCTCTTGGCGGCCGGCTACGGGGTGGACAATATCGAAGGGAAGCTGTTGAAGGAAATTTCGCGGAAAGACCCGGAGTCGCTCCTTGCGATCTATCATTGGTCGATCCTCCGCGAAATCGAAGCGAAAAATAGGAACCACTACCGAAAGGCCGTCAGCCATTTGAAAAAACTGAAGGCGATCTACAAGAAACTGAAGCGGGAAGAAGAATGGAACCGGTATTTTGACCGTTTGCTGAAACAATTCCGCCGGCTTTCCGCCTTCCGGGAAGAATGCAAAAGGGGTAAGTTGATCCATGAGGCATGATAAACATTTTTCCATCCGCGCCTTTCCGACCGAAAATCACCATTTTTACCTGTACTGCCTGAACGAACGCGGGGAGCTTGTGCCACCCGCGCAATGGGTGCCTCCCCTCTTCCGGGGGCATGCCGGTTCCTTTTACGGCACGCTGTTGAATTACGCCGAGATGCCCGAAGAGCTGCAAGCGGCCTTGCCGAAGGGCAATCCGTTGAGGATGACCGTCCCGTTCCTCGATCCTTATGAGGCCCTCGAACTGTTTTCCCAGGACAATTTTAATCCCTTTATCGCCTGGCATTTTGACGAATTCACGGAAACGTTATTGGCTGTCGCGCCGGTTATATATGAGCAGGTAAAAAGTTTCCGCTGGCTGCCGGATTGGGAAAAGTTCCGGGAGACGGGAGATTTTTCCTGGATCGTGCCGGACCGGGTCTGGCAGGAGTTTGCGCCGGCCTTTTGGGAAGGAAGGGTGGAGAAGGGAGATTCTTTCGGGACGCCGGTCACCCTCCGGACCTTTGCGGAACAGTGGTTCCGTCAAGGCATTCACGCGTTTTTGAGCCGGGATGAACGGCTGGCTGCCAAGCGGGAACGGCTGAGGCAGACTTTGGCCGATTTATTGCGCCAGGAAGCCGACGTGGCAGCGGTTTGGCAAAACATCAGCCTGAAACATTGGTTTATGGGAACGGACGATCCTTCTCCCCTCGCCGTCGCCCTCCGGCTGGAAGAACCGAAGGAGGAAGGGGAATATTGGCGCCTGGAAACGGTCTTCCGCACTCCGTCCGGGAAACTTTGGACGCCTTTTTCCGGGACACATAAGTTGAGGAAACCGTGGAAAAAGTACGGCGAAGCAATCGAAGCGATCGAGATACGGATCGCCCGCGCCCTTCCCTGGCTCGCCAATGAAGAATGGCTGATGGAAAAAGAATGGGCAACGGAAGGGGGCATGTCCGATGGCCGGTCGGCGGAAAACCGGACCGATGGGCCTATAACCGATGGTCAGCCTGAGAAAATTCCGGCAGAAACGCACATGATCGAAGGTCGTGCGGCGGAAAGCCGCACGGATGACCGCATGACCGATGACCGATTGGCGGAAAGCCGATCGGAAGGACAGCCGATCGAAGGTCGACTGGCGGAAAACCCAATGGATGACCGCATGACCGATGGCCGGCTGGAGAAAATCCCATCTGCCGGGGAGGCGGAAAGCGGAACGAAAACGTCTGAAGGGGGCCCGGCCTCCGCTTCCCGGGAAAACAGGATCGTCCCCGATTCTTCCCGGACGAAAAGGGGCCCGTCCGCGGTATCCCCGGATAAGCCGCAAGTCCTTGCCGGCGGGTCCGATCTTTCCGGCAATCCTGTAAGAGAGGCGGCCGGCAAAGAAGTCGGCCTTTCGACGAAGGAAAAATGGGTTCCCATCCTGAAAAGGGAATTGACGGACGACGAGGCCTGGGAATTTTTAACGAAGGCAAGCCAGGTCATCATGCTGCTCGGCGTGGAGATCCTCCTGCCGTCCTGGTGGGAGGCTTTAAAGGAACCGGAGGTCCAGTTGAAGGCCCGGGTCAAAAACCCCGCCGTCTCCTTCCTCGGTTTGGACGCCCTCGTCGATTTCGAATGGCGCATCGCCCTTCAAGGGGTGGAACTGACGGAGGAAGAATTCGAACAGCTCGTCCGGGAAAAGCGGCGCCTGCTGCAAATCGGCGGCCGCTGGATCGTTTTGGATCCGGCCTTTATTAAAAAAATCCAAAAGCTGATGGAAAAGGCGGAAAAGCAAGGGATGCGGGTGCAGGATCTGATCGAACAGGAAATGCGGCGGGATGCGCCGGAAGGGGAATCCGGCGAAAGTTCCGAAGAAGAAGCGGACGAACGGATCTTTTCCCGGATTCAAATTGAAATGGCGCCCCGCCTGAAAGGAATGATCCGATCCCTTACCGACCTGAAGGATTTGCCGCTCCTGGAACAGCCGAAAGGTTTGCGAGGAACGCTCCGGCCCTATCAAATCAGGGGGATGAGCTGGCTTTATTTCCTCCGCGGGCACCGTTTCGGCGCCTGCCTCGCCGATGAAATGGGCCTCGGGAAGACGGTCCAGCTCCTTGCCTATCTTTTGCTTGTGAAGGAAAAGGAACCGGAGGCGGGGCCCGCCCTGATCATCTGCCCGACTTCCGTCCTGGGGAACTGGCAAAAGGAAATCGAACGGTTCGCCCCCGGCTTGAAGGTTTATCTGCACTACGGGCCGAATCGGGCAAAGGGGGAAGAATTCGTCCGGAAGGTGCTGGGCGCTCCTCCGGAACCGGCCCGTGCCTTGGAATCCGTCGGGAAAGCCGGAGGAAAAGACGGGTCCGGGGCAGACAAGGCTTTCTTGGAAATGGCGGGCACGGTCGAAGCGGCCGCGCGGGCGGATGGAACGCCCGGACAAGCGGATGAAACGCTCCGCCATGTTCGAACGGCTTCGTTGCCTGATGAAACGGCGGCACAGCCTGTCGGGAAGGCCGGCCGGACGTCCGGGGGGACCGGCCCGGCGGAAGGAGCGGCAATCCGGGCGGATGATACGTCCGCGGGGCCTGATGAGGTGATCTTCCGGCCTGGTGATCTGGCCGAGGAGAAGAACGGGGAGAAGCCCGACATCGTGTTAACGACCTACGGGCTGAGCCACATCGATTTCGCCGAACTTTCTTCCGTCTACTGGGGGACGATCGCCCTCGACGAAGCGCAGAACATCAAAAACGCCGGGACGAAACAATCCCGGGCCATCCGGAAATTAAAAGGGGCACATCACGTGGCGATGACCGGCACCCCGATGGAAAACCGCCTGTCCGAGCTCTGGTCGATTTTTGACTTTATCAACAAAGGCTATTTGGGGAGCCAGGCCCGCTTCCAAAAACGGTTCGCCATTCCGATCGAACGGGATCGTGACGAAAAGAAATCGGCGCTGCTCCGCAAGCTGATCTCGCCCTTTTTGCTGCGGCGGACGAAAAAGGATGAAGAGGTCGCTTTGAACCTGCCGGAAAAACTGGAGCAGAAGGAATACTGTCCGTTGACTCCGGAACAGGCCGCTTTGTACGAACAATTGATCCGCGACACGATGGAAAAACTGGCCCATCTGGAAGGGATCGAACGGAGAGGCCGTGTCCTGCTTCTGCTCAATCAATTGAAGCAGCTTTGCGACCATCCCGCCCTGTTTTTGAAGGAATGGAAAGAGGGAATGGCCGTCTCCGACAGACTGATCAACCGTTCGGCGAAGATGATGAAACTCGCGGAACTTTTTGACGTCATCCTCGATGAAGGGGAACGGGGCCTGATCTTTACCCAGTATATCGGCATGGGGGAAATGATCAAGGCGGCGCTGGAAAAACGGTACAAGATCGAAATCCCCTTTTTGAACGGCAGCCTGAACAAGGCGGCGAGGGACAAGATGATCGAAGATTTTCAGCGGGGAAAATATCCGGTCTTTCTCCTGTCTTTGAAGGCGGGGGGAACCGGCTTGAACTTGACCGCCGCCAACCACGTCGTCCATTACGACCGCTGGTGGAATCCGGCCGTTGAAAACCAGGCGACGGACCGGGCCTACCGGATCGGGCAAACGAAATTCGTCCATGTCCATAAATTGATTACGACCGGCACCCTGGAAGAGAAGATTGACGAAATTTTATCCCGCAAGCAAGCATTAAATGACGAAATCATCCAAGGCGAACAATGGATCGCCGATTTGACGGACGAGGAACTTTACCGGCTCGTCCGATTGGAAGGCTGAGCCCTTCGGCGGTTTTTCCCGTTGGAATGGCGGAAAAATCATTCGGATGCCCGACCGTTCGGTGCCCCGCCTCTTTCGGGCATTCGCCGGGGCGATTGCGGCTGTCCGGCTGCAACCGTCCCGGCGTTATTTTTCAGCCGGTGCCGAAGCATCCCCCGGGATTTGCGTTCATGATCAAGCGTGGCGCTCCCTGTTCGGCTTTGGAATGGGTTTCCCCTGTTTTCCTGGTTATTGGAACAATGCGAAGATGCAAAGAGGGCCGCAGGATTTCCGCCGTCATTTTTCGCCGGCGATTTTTTTTTCCGGCTCCGGGCGGAACCTTTTGTCCGAAAGATGACGGGACGATTTCTTTTTGCATCATTTTCTCGGATGCCGGGCGGACTATTCCCGTACGCATATTTTTAACTTGTGCCCGACGGACGGATCTTCTTTTGTCCGGCGCCGCCGGCATCGGGCGGATCCCCGTCCCCGCGGGGCTCACGCTTCGGCCCGCTCCCTCCCTTCTGTTAGCCGGGGTCTTTCTTTAATTCAGATTTCAGCCCGGGGAATGGAGGCGGTCCTTTCCTATTCCTCCCCGTTTTCCGCAAAAAGAAAGCTATTTTTCATGGTTGTTCCCGCCTTTCAAAAAAACTGAGATGTTTATACGGCCCGTCCATTTGCCAATGGACAAAAAAAGATCCGGCAGGCCAGTGCGCCGGATCATCCGATTCGGGAGAGGTGTTGTCGTGAGGGGATCCTATGGGGATTTTTTCGGAGGGGACAATGTTCTTCTTTATGGGGATTTGGGAGAGGAAATGAATTCCTGAAACTGTTGTTATTGCAAGCGGCCTCCATCACCTCCTTTAGTGCCCGCAAGTTAAACGAAGATTTTACGATCAACGTCTGGATGCAAAACCGCCATGATCGGGATTTTAATAGGTTCGTTGTCAATTTTGCGATCAACGTCTGGACGCAAAACACCCGTGATAAATTCATCAGCATGTCGCAAGTATCAAACCTTGTCGTCTTCGCAGTTCGCCGCAGCGTGAAACGTTCCATGTTTTTTTCATTATCTTTTGAATCCGAATGAATGCCCTACTGTCTCATGCTTTTTTCCGCCACCGCTTCTTCCAGCCTTTTGATCCGCTCCTCGAGTTCGATCATTCTTTCATTGGCTTTACCGATGATGCGGATCAACAGCTGCACCGTTTCTTCCAGCCGCAGGCGGGAATCCTGATGCCTTTGCAAAAACTTCCCTCCTTTCTGCAATAGTTGAAGGCGGCCGCATGCACTTTTCTTTTGCCTTGGAAGAAGGGCTTATAGGCGCCAACCGGACATTGCCCCTGCGAACCTGCAGACTCTCCCGACGTGCGAAAGCGTTTTTCCAGAAACGATCCTGGTAAATCGGAAAATTGTTGCGCCCCGCGAACCGGCAGGCCTTGCCGATTTTTCCCGACGCATGCCGTACCCGCCGGATGGTCATCATTTTGTCGATGGGCGTTCTTCCCAAGGGCTGCTCCTGCCGTCACAGCGGCTGCCCGAGCCTTTCAGTCACTGGCTGACGGCGGCCTTGTTCTCTGTAATCGCCTTGTTCTCTGCAATCGCGGCCTTGTTTTCCGCGGGTTTCCCGCCGAGAAAACGGACCGTATCGGCAACCACTTCGGTGACATACACCTTCTTGCCTTCCCGGTTCTCATAGCTCCTCGTCTGGATCCTTCCGGTGATGCCGATCATCGAGCCTTTCCGGCAATATTCCGCCGCGTTTTCCGCCGCCCGGTTCCAAAGGATGCACGGAACGAAATCGGTCTCGATTTCTCCCGCGCTGTTGCGAAAGGAACGGTTCACCGCCAACGTTACGTTCGTCACCGCAGTCCCGTCCTTCGTGAACTTCAGCTCCGGATCTTTCGTCAGCCTTCCCACCAAAATGACTTCATTAATCAACCCCACATCTCCCTTCCTTCTTGTCGTGTCTCCATATTAGGAAAAAATGGCGGGGAAGTAAAAAGGACAAAAATCCCATTACTTCCCCTCCTTCCGGCAAATTTTTTTGTTTCTGCGGGAAATTTTGGCTTTTTTCGATTCTACGGAGGCCTTTTTTTAAGAAATGTCCAATGGAACAAATTTTTTTCGACAAAATTCGCCCTGCCCGTCCTCTCTCCCGATGAAAAAACAGCCGAGCCTGGCGGAGAGCGGCCTGTTCCGCGATTGTATTCTGCAAGACATGGGCAATGATTTTTCGGCCCTGACGGGAACGGCTGACATTCGTTTTGTGCCCGCGATTTGACTGTCCGACGCCGGAACGGCCGACACCCATCTTGTACCCGCGATTTGACTATCCAACGCTGGAACGGCCGGCATCCGTCTTGTACCCGCGATTTGCCTGCCCGATGCCAGAACGGCCGACATCCGTCTTGTACCCGCAATTTGACTGTCTACATCGGAACCTCCGATATCCGTTTTGATTCCGCGATCGGTCTGTCAAACATCTGAATGTCCAACATTCGTCTTGTCCCCGCCACCGGATTGTCCAACATCGGGGCCCGATGATTCCACATTTTTTCCCAAATGTTCAACATTCGATCGAGTTTGTCCAACATTTCAGGAAGTTGGTCCAACATCCTTTTAGACCGGAAGATCGATTTGTCTAAAATCGGGTCCGAACGGTTCAACATTTGAAAAAAATTGTCCAACATCGCCTGACACTGTCCATCATGAAGAGAAATTTGTTTAACATTTGAAGATTTTTGTCCATCATAGAAAAAAATATGTCCAACATGGAAGAAAATTTGTCCATCATCGCCAAAAAAATGTCCATCATCCCCTCATTTATGTCCATCATCGATCGGAGCGTCCAAAATCGGCAACGGAATGTTCAACATGTTCCCATATCGTCCATTTTTCCCCGCATCGGGATGAACATCGGACGGCCGAAAAGAAACACCGCATCCAAAAAACTTAGAAACCGTTTGCGAAAGCATGTATAATGGTACTAAAACGGACAATTATCGGAGTGTATGCAAATGAAGACATTCAAATTGGCGGATTTTCAACTCATCGGCGAGGATGGTTTGACCCCCATCCCCTTTGAGGACGGCTTGGCCATCAACCAGGAAAACGAGGAAAACACGTGGCTGATCGAAATCTTTTTGAAAAAAACGGACGCCGAACGGTTTCGGCTGGCAAACAAGGACGAGATATTCCGCGTGCAGGCCATCATTACCAAAAGGGAAAATGATCCTGCCTATTTTTCGGTGAAACTCGTTTCTTATACGGAAATGGACGATTTCGCCACGGTTCTGTTCAGGGGAAAACTCTCCGGATCGAGGAATTATTACGCCGTTTCCCTGCTGGAATGTCTGTTGAATCAAAACTTGCAGGGTGAAGAGCTTTTGGAGGCTTTTAAAGAGGGGATGAAAAAGAAACTGGCCGTCCGTGCCCCCCGCTCGGAAGATTAATCGGGAGACACCGGGGTTCCGCTCTTCCGGTTCCTGTCAGTCAGCGCAGGCGGATTTTGTTGTACGGTTGTTTCTCGATTTGATGGCCTGGAGTCCTTCTGACCAATATAGGAAATTCTTCCTTTTCCTGACGAGAAAACAAGCCCCAACTTCCGGACCTGTCAGCTTCCCCGGCGGCCTTGGAGGGGGCAAGGCATTTCCAACAGCCGCCCTGCCCTCCGGGATTTGCGCGGGGGCCTTTTTCTCCAGGAGCTGGCCTCCCTGACTCGGCCGTTATTGCTTCTGATTGTTGCGGTCATTGTATTCATCGATCACATCTTTGCGCGGGGTGTTGGAATTGATTCTTAAGTTCCCCTTCTTCGGTACGCCGGGATCTTCGACGCCGGGCCGGTAGCCGTTCGGAATTTTGTCCTTGACCCGTTCGCCGCCGTCTTCTTTCGGATAGTTAACGTTGTCCCGGATGCCGTCGTTGTTCCTGTCGTCATCCAAAATATTGCCGTCGTTCCGGTTCGGATCGTTCACGTTCCTGGTATTGCCGATGCCGTCATCGTCCCCGGAATTGTTTTTCCCGACGGGGCTTCGATCCAAGTTGTTGCAGGCTGCCAAAAGGAAAAATGCAAGAAGGGAAAACCCGATCCGGCGGATCAACCTCATTTTCCCGCTCCTTTCCTCATGATTTTCCCGAAAGGCCGTTTGCGGCGCGCAAAAAACGGCCAGTTGACCCCAATTTTTATGGGTGCTGCCGTTAGGTTTCCCGAAAATCGCGGAGAACTTGCATCCGGACAGATCCCTTTTGTCCAAAAGCCGTTTTCCTTTTGTCCAAATAATGCCGGCACGCCTTTAATCCGCACGGATTCCGGTCCGCCCTAAAAAATCGGCGGCCGGCCCGGCCGCCTTCCGATCTTCCTTCCGGCTACGGATTTTCCCTTCCGCGCAAAGAAGGAAAAAATCCCCCTCGCCGGCCTTTTCAATCCCCTCCCATTCACAAAAGCCGTCCGCCCTTCCATTACAAACGGCCGCCCTTCCGTCCTCATCCCGCTCCACCCTTTTGCGGCAAAAAAATGGCGGCCGTCCACCCCGGAAGCTCCGCCGCCCGGCCAAATAAAAAACGCCGCCCGCTTCGGGCAGCGTAAAACCGAAAAAATCCGGCACGCCATGGAAAAAGGACGGGCCGGCCCTTCCGATCGTTTTCCCAAGGAAGGTTTCCCCATTATTTCCCCAAGGCAAACATGATCTCCGTTTCGCAGGCCACTTCGCCGTCGACGGTGGCGACGCCCTTCCCTTTGCCGACGGGCCCGCGCAGGCGGAGGATCTCCACTTCCAGGCGCAATTGGTCGCCGGGCTTCACCTGTTTCTTGAACCGGCAGTTGTCGATGCCGGCAAAAAAGGCGATTTTTCCGCGATTTTCTTCCTTTTTCAAAAGGGCGAAGGCGCCCACCTGGGCCAAAGCTTCCACGATCAATACGCCGGGCATCACGGGATATTCGGGAAAATGGCCGGCAAAAAAGGCTTCGTTGGCGCTCACGCTCTTCAATCCGACCGCCCTTTTCCCTTCCTCCACTTCCAAAATTTTATCGATCAATAAAAAGGGATAGCGGTGGGGAATCACCTTTTGAATCTCCTGAATATCGTACATCCTTCGCTCTCCTTCACCGTCTTGATTGCCATTTTTCCTTCCCGGAGCGGCCGCAAGCCCCCTCGGAAAAAACGCCGGGCAAACCGCATGCGGGCGCAAAGCGGCCGGCCGGAAAAAAGAGCCGGGAAACCCCCGGACCGGCAGCTTCCGCCGGCCCGTTTTCCGGTCAATCGGGCGATTCTTTGTTCACGATATCATAAATATGCGTCCACGTCGATTTTTTAAACACGTCGAAGGGGTTGCCGTCCCCGATGACGCCGTAGCCGATCATCGCGCCGATGAAGAAGCAGACGATGATCAAAAAGAGGACGATAAGGATGCGGAGCCAAATGGGAAAGAGGCGGATCCGGATTTTTTTCTTTTTCTCCCGCTTCTCCCTTCTTGCCTCCCGTTTTTCGCTCCTTGAAAGGGTCGCCTTTTGCGCTTTCAGTCCTTCCATGCGTATATACCCCGCTCTATTGGACTCCTGTGCGATCTGTCAACGCAGCCCGTTGATCAGTCCCATCATCTGATCGGCCAAGGTAATGGAACGGGCTTGAAACTGGTATGCCCGCTGGACTTGGATCATTTTTGTCAGCTCCTCGCCGATATCCACATTGGACTGTTCAAGGGCTTGCTGTTCCAGCCCGATCCCGATGCGGGCTCCCCCCTGGAGATTCGTTAAAATCTCCCCCTCCGGGACATTCAATTCGGCGAAATTCTCCGGCAGGCTTAACAGATTGTCCCCGATCTGCTGCAAAAGTTGGGGTTTATGGACCTCGACGATGCCCAAAGGAATTTCCCTGACGGTCCCGTCATCATAGGTGACCGAAAGCACCCCGCTGTCCTGGAGGCGGATGTCCCGGAAATCCCCGTCGAAGACGATCGGGTTATCGTTTTCATCAAGCACCGGATCGCCCTGGCCGTTGACGAGGATGACTTGATCCTCGTTGACCGGCGAAAGGTAAAAGGCGCCGGCTCTCGTAAAGGAAACCGTCTCTTGATTCCCCCGGCGGGCGAGCACTTTAAAATATTGGTTTTCCACCGTCAAGGCGAAATCCAGGTCGCGGCCGGTATGGACGATACTGCCTTGGGCGAGGCTGATCCGCACCTGGGACAGCTTCGCGCCGACGCCGTAGCGGATGCCCCCCGGCGTCAGGCGGCCGGCTTCCGCATCGATGTTCGGCTGATTTTGAAATTGCTGGACGAACATTTCCGAAAAGGAGGCTTGCCGTTTTTTGAATCCCGTCGTTTGGGCGTTGGCGATATTGTTGCTGATGATGTCCAAATGTTTTTGCAGCTGGTTCATCGTGTTGGCCGCGGTAATCATCGTCCGGTTCAAAAGCTTTCACCCCTGACCATTGGCGATTCCTTTATTCCTTTTCCCGAGCGGTCTTCCGGATCAACTTTAGCCGATTCTTCCGATTTCATTGACCGCCTTGTCCATGCTCCTGTCGTAGGCCTGGACAATTTTTTGATTCGCTTCGAAGGTGCGGTAGGCCGTCAGCAATTGGGTCATCGTTTCGGCCAAGTCCACGTTGGAACGTTCGATGTGGTTCTGTTTGACGAGGAAGGACACGTTCCCTTGCCCATAGGCGGAGGGGAGCACCCCGTCTTCCCATTGATAGTTGCCGTCTTCCCTTTTCACGAGCGCCAGGGGATTTTCGGCAAAGGCGACGCCGATTCTGGCGACGGGGGCGCCGTCCTGGATAATCCAGCCGTCCTCATCGACCTGGAACCGGTCGCTGTCCAGGCGGATCCGGTTTCCCTGGTCATCCAGCACATACAGACCGTAGGCGTTCGTCAAATAGCCCGCCCCGTCCAAAGTAAAATTGCCGTTTCTCGTATACAGGATCCCCCCGGCGGGATTTTCCAAGGTAAAAAATACCGTTCCTTGAAAACCCGCTTCGTTTTCCGGCATATTGATGTTCACCAGAGCCATATCGGTGGAAAATCCGGTCTCTTCCAAGTCTCCCTGTTGAAAGCGGGGGATCGTCTCCTGCACGTATGCCCCCGTATTTAACGGGCCGACGTAGGAAAGCCTGGGCAATCTTTTGTCGGCCGTCCCGGGCAAAGCCTGATTTTCCAAGCGTTGGATCAGCATTTCCGGAAAAGCCCGGAGCACCGTTTCATCCGCTTTATATCCCGGGGTGCTGACGTTCGCCAGATTATTCGTCAAAATTTCCGTCCTTCTTTGTTGGGCAATCATGCCGGATGCGGCCGTGTAAAACCCTCTGAACAAAAGGATCACCTCGTTTTCCGGCGGAAATTTTTTCCCGTGAAAAAAGCTTTCATTTATATTTTTCGGCATCCGCTCCGCCATTTTTTATGGATTCCGGTCTTTCTTTATGCATGAATTTTTTCCGGATCGGCCCGCCATTTTCCTGCGGCCGCCGGGCGAAAAAATCTTTTGGAGGCAAGGAAATGTTTTTTTATATCATACCACAAAATCTGACATTGCCGCGGAAAAATTTCCGGGGAAAGGGGAAAATTTTCGCGGAATAAAAAAGAATCGCCCGCGAATATCGGCGATTCTTACCGGTTTTAAACGAGTTTCCGTCCTTGGATTTTATCGATGCTTTCCAGCAAAATGCCGGTTCCGTTGGCCACGCAATCCATGGGGTTTTCCGCCACATGAACGGGCACTTTCAATTCTTCGGCGAGAAGCTTGTCGATGCCGTTTAACAGGGCGCCGCCCCCGGTCAAAATGATCCCTTTGTCGATGATGTCGGCGGATAATTCGGGAGGCGTCCGTTCCAATACGTTTTTGGCGGCTTGGACGACTTCCGAAATCGGCTCCCGCAACGCCCTTTCGACTTCGGCGGATTTGATCGTGATCGTGCGGGGCAAACCGGTCACCAGGTCGCGGCCGCGGATGTCCATTTCCTCGTTTCTCGCCCCCGGAAACACGGTGCCGATGTTGATCTTGATTTCTTCGGCCGTCCGGTCGCCGATCAACAGTTTATATTCCCGTTTGATATACTGCAAGATTTCCATGTCGAATTTGTCGCCGGCCACCTTGATCGACGCGGACGTGACGATATCGCCCATGGACAAAACGGCGATATCGGAGGTCCCGCCGCCGATGTCGATGACCATGTTCCCGCTCGGCTGGTAAATGTCCATGCCAGCCCCGATGGCGGCGACTTTCGGTTCCGCTTCCATGAAAACTTTTTTCCCGCCGCATTTAATGGCCGCATCCCGGATGGCGTTCTGCTCCACGCTGGTAATATTGGTGGGACAGCAAATTAAAATTCTCGGCTTGGCAAATAATCCCTTCAGTTTCAACTGGCTGAGAAAATATTTCAACATCGCCTCCGTCACTTGGAAATCGGCGATGACACCGTCCTTTAACGGACGCAAGGCGATGATGTTGCCCGGTGTACGCCCGACCATTTTTCTCGCCTGGTTGCCCACCGCGAGGATGGAATTGGTGTTTTTGTCGATGGCGACGACGGAAGGTTCATTGAGGACAATGCCTTTTCCGCGCAAAAAAATTAATACATTCGCTGTCCCTAGATCAATACCGATGTCTCTGGCGAACATATTCCTTTTTCTCCCCCTATCCAGACCCGTTCAACACAGTATTCTAATTGTTTATTCTATCATATTGAAAGGGGTTTATGGATTATTTTTTGCTATTTTTTCTTAATTTTGGAATTGAAAGTCCATGCCCGCCCTTCACCGCCTCGCCACCTGTTCCTGCGCCCGCTCGGCCGCCTTTTTGTATTTCAATTTCGTCGCCTCTCCCCCCCGCAAATGGCGGATCGATTTATGGTAATTTAAAATTTTTTTCACTTCGTTGGCCAGTTCGGGATTGATTTCCGGCAACCTTTCCGTAAGATCCTTGTGGACGGTACTTTTGGATACGCCGAACTCCTTCGCGATGACGCGGACCGTTTTTTTCGTCTCCACGATATACTTTCCGATCTTGACCGTTCTTTCTTTGATGTAATCGTGCACACCACTCGCCTCCCGCAATTTGGATGTGAGAAGTGTGAAATGAGACTCGCGTTTGTCCGGAAACATGCTGCATCCACCCGCATAAAGAGGGAAATGTTTTTCTTGCCCATCCGTGCCTTTGGCCGGAAACAGCCGTTCCTTTTCATCCAATGAAAGCGGAACTTTATGCGGCAGAAAGCCAAAGGCTTTCTGATTACTTGTACGCTTCACGTCCAGCGCAACATCTGAGCTGCCTTTTACGGATCCTCACCTCAAACACTCTCTTTGTCAGGTTTGTAACATTTTATTAACTTGGCAGGGGAGATATGCACGATAAGCGCAATAAGGACAAGGGCTGGCGGGAATTTCCTTCCTCCGGGAAAAGCGGAGCGGAAGAAAGGGGGGTCTTTCGGCATGGCCGGAGCAGGATATCCGGGATTTTTTCCTCCCGGAACAGCCGCCGGGGGAACGGTCTTTTCAACGGGGCGTCAACGGGATTTTTCGCGCTTTCGGGGGGCGGATTTTCGGCAGCTCGGCGCCGGGCAGGAAGCCGGGCGGTGCGTTCCGTTCGGAAAGAAAGATATCCCGGACCGGGCGTCCGGGAGTGTCCGTATCCGGGTTTCGGATTTTCCCGCGGTTTCAGCGATCGGGACAAGCCGGAGGGCCGTCCCCTTGGCCGGCGAGGTTCCAATACCGCCTGCCCCGGAAAGGCCAGGTGAACCGAGGCTTGAAGGATAAGAGGCCCGACCCGAGCGCCCCTTTGCCGCAGGGGCCTTCCGGGCAGCGAAATCCCGTGGCTAGACTCGCCGGGACTGCCCGTTTCCTTGTTCATCGGCGAACCCCAAATGGACCGGTAAAAATGCAAAAAAAATTTGGGCCGATGATTCGGATTTCGGCCCATGGTTCAAAAATCTATTCGAGATAAAGGGGGATTCTTCCGTAAGAAAGCCGGCCGATGACCGGCAGCCGGATGATGCAAAATCTTCCGGATTCCGGCGCCGTCCGGTTCAAGCTGCCTTCCCCGGAGATTTTCGCGTCCGCGCCTTTTTCGCATCGGCGGTTTTCAGGCACGGGAATTAATTCGTCGGTCCCTGGGTTTGATCCGGACTCGTTTGTCCTGCGTCCGACCCATCGGATTGAGAAGAATCATTCGCCTCTTCATCGACCTTTTCGCCGGTTCCCGTGGAATTTTCGCCTTCCTTCAGCGAAGTGGCCGGTTTTTTGAAATACTCCACCGGATTGTATGCGACACCGTCTTTGCGGATTTCGAAGTGGACATGGATGCCCGCGTCTTCATTGATCAGGCTTCTTCCCGCCTTGGCGATCACTTGCCCCTGCTTCACCTTGTCTCCGGCCTTCACTTGGATGTCACTCACCGATTGGTAACGGGTTTCGACGCCATTGGCATGTTCGATGACGATCGTGTTCCCGAGGAGGGCGTCTTCTTCCACCGCACTCACCGTTCCGCTCATGGCGGCGGTCACGTCAAAGGTTTCCCCGTTCTTTGCCACGATGTCGATGCCGGTATTGGGCTGGAAGCTGTTTTCATAGGAGACGAGCGCCGATTCCTGTTCCTCTTGGGATGCGTTCGCGTCATAGAAAGGCGTCTTGATTTCGACTTCGTCCGCGTTCGCGACGGGCCATTCGAAATTTTCCACAGGCATGTTGACTTCCATCGCATCCTTATCCGCAAGATTCATTTCCGGATTGGATTCATAGCCGATATTTTTCGGGTTTCCCTCGTCGCCTCTACTTTGGAACCATAGGAATGAGGCCAAGATGATTGCTGCCGCTCCAATGTAGACCGCGGGGTAAACCCACCGTTTTTTGAAGAAGCGTTGGATGCCGGTTTTCCGGATCAGTTTCTTTTCTTCCTCTTTCATTTCCATCACCTCAGCATCCATTTTGAACAGAAAACCCCGATTCTATACATGAATCCCTTATTTTTTGTAAAAAAACCGGGGTTTATGCAAGATTTTTTCCCTTGGTTCGGACCGGAAAGTTTTCCCGGTTTTTCGGGGTTCCGGTTTCGGGAAACCGGGGAGGGGCGGAAGGGATGTTCCGGGATCGTCCGGGGAAGGATCGCCCAATAATAAATGTCCGGCACATTCACATAGTCGTAAGGTTTACCGAGTTGGAAGGAAGGACCGCCCAATAAAAAATGCCCGGCGCCCCGCCGGACCGTCCGAGTTCCTTGATTCAGTTTGGAAATTCCATTCTGAATGGACGTCTATCAGCCTATGAAAAAGGATCGGCAACGATCCGAATGGGATCGTCAGGACCGGCGCCTGCCGATTTTTTCAAGACTTTCGGCCGGCCTTCCCGGCTGCGGCGGAAGGTCGGCCTTTAAAGCCCGCCCGGTAATTTTCCAAAATCGGGTTCAAGGCTTTCATATGGTTGCCAATCGGACGGGGCTTCCTGTACGATTCCGTTATTGCCGGCCATCGAAAGGCAAAAGGAGGCGGGTAATCAAGAATAGAAGTATCCCACAACAGGAGGATACCTCTTCTTGAATATCCGGATTCCGCCAAACTGCGGCTTTCGTATCCTTGCGGATGCCCCGGAATAGGGTCCCGGCTTGACAAGGTCCGGTATCATATGGCCCGATCCCCCGTTCTTTTGTAAAATAAGGGGGAGCAAAAATCGCTGCCTCCCCCTGTTTAAGGGGGAACAAACGGAAGGAAGTGCCGCATGAGAAGGTTCGCGAGAATTTTTTTGAGCGTCCTGCCATTTGTTTACATGGTTTTCATCTGGATCCTTTCGAGCCTCCCGGCGGATGCGGTGATCCGGTTTTCCTTTTACGACCGGATCATCAAGGAGTCGCTTCACCTGATCGAATTCGCCATTTTGTACGGCCTTTTCGCCGTCGCGCTGGCCGCAAACGGCAGGCTGACGAAAAAAGGGAATCTCATCGCCGCCGCCATTTCCGCCCTGTACGGCGCGATCGATGAAATCCATCAATCCTTCGTCCCGTACCGCTCCGCAGATATTTTCGATTTCGTCAAAGACATCACCGGGATCCTCATCCTGTACGTGCTGACCGTCCGCGGATATTTTGCCCCGGAAAAACGGGGGATCGGGCGTTTGTACGGCTTTTTGGAAAAATATGCGGCCCCGCGGTAAATGCGCCGCGGCTGCCTCACCGGAGGAAAGGGCGGCCGGCGCCGCGGGCTGCTGAAAACTCCGTTTCCATTGTCGCTTCCAAAAAAAAACGAAAGGTTCCGCCCCCTTTCGTGCAAGCGCCATTTTTCCTGCCGGCCCCGCCCGCCCGCCCCCGAACCGTTTTTTCCGCTCCGCCTTGCCCGGCCTGCGGATCGTTGCCGCGGATTGGGGCCGGCCGCCTTATTTTTTGACGACCTGCTGTTTTAAAAACGGATCATCGTCGGCGATCTCGACCCCCCGGTAATAGTATTTGATGATTTCCTCGTACGTTTTGCCTTCCTTGGCCATTCCGTTGGCCCCGTACTGGCTCATGCCCACCCCGTGGCCATAGCCCTTCGTCCGGATGACAATATGATCCCCCTCCCGCGTCCATTGGAAGTCGGTGGAGCGGAGATTCAGCTTTTCCCGGATTTCCCGGCCGGTGAATTCCTTTCCGGCGATCTGCACCTTCTTCACCCTTCGTCCCGGGGTGAGGGAAAGGATTTTGCCCACTTCGCCGGAAGCCAAAGTGACCCCCAATTTCTCCTCAAATTCCTTGATGGGGATGACCGTTTCGTAGGCGAACTTGGGGGATTCGCTGTCCCAGGGGCTTTTTACGCTCTTCAAATAAGGGATTTCGTTGCTCCAATAATCCTCCGCGTTTTCCGTATATCCGTTGCTCGTGGAAAAATAGGCGGGCGTAATCGGCTGGCTGCCGTAGACGATGATCTTTCCCCGCGTTTCGTATACGGCTTGGCGGATTTTATTGATTTTCCATTGATAGTCCTTTCCCCAAATTTTTTTCAGTTCTTCATCGTTTTTATAAACCTGATCCAATACGCTGTCGCCGATATCCGCCCCTTCCGGGATACCCTCTTTTTTCCCCGCCAGCAAATTTTTTACGAGGTACGTCCTGGCTGCGACGCTTTGCGCCTTCAGCGCCTCCTTTTCAAAATCCGCCGGCATCTCGGAGGCGACGACTCCGGCCACGTATTGTTCAAAGGGGATTTCTTCCACTTTTTTTTCGCCCGTCCGGTAAACCGAAACCCGGACGGGTGAACTTTCGGCGATTAATTTCCCCAGGTCCATTTGACCCAATTTTTCCGCCACCTTTCCGGTGCTGCTCTTCGAAAAAGGGAGAACGAGGATGCTCGGGATCAATAATGTGGCGATCAGTACAAACATAAGCACGGCTCCAACCGGTTTTACTTTTTCCAACTGCGACTCCTCCCCAACGCAAGGTTATCTTCCTTTTCGTTCTATATATATGGGGGTGGACAACCCTTTATGCCTTGACTGGGAAAACCTTGATCTTCCGCAGAAGGTTCTATTTTTTCCGTTTCCTTCATAAAAAGAAATAAAAAAGCCGAAGAATCGCCATGCCCCGAAAGGGCACATGCTTCTTCAGCTTTTTGAAAATCCGGGCCGGATCCGGGAGGAATCGGGGAAAAAATCCCGTCCGTCCTTTCGCGGGGCAGGTTGGAGCCGAAGGGAAAAACTTTCCTCATCTTCGCGGCAGAAACCGTTCGGGCCTTAATGCCTTACTTCATATTGGCGGCCAGTTTCGGAACCCCCGCCTCCTCCGTTCCGATCCGTTCAATATCCGCGCCCAGTGCTTTCAATTTTTCATGGAACCGGACGTATCCGCGGTCCAAATGTTTCAGTTCCGTCACCGTCGTAATGCCTTCCGCCGCCAGCCCGGCAATGATCAGCGCGGCCGCCGCCCGGAGATCGGTGGCGCAAACTTCCGCCCCCTGCAATTGGCAAGGGCCGTTGATGATCACCGTCCGTCCCTCGATTTTCAGGTTGGCGTTCATCCGGCGAAATTCTTCCACGTGCATGAAGCGATTTTCAAAGACCGTTTCCGTAACCATGCTCGTGCCTTCGGCACGCAGAAGCAATGCCATCATTTGCGCTTGCATGTCCGTGGGGAAGCCGGGGTATGGCATCGTTTTGACGTCGACGGCTTTTAATTTTTCGGGGGCGATGACCCGGATCCCGTCGCTTTCTTCGACGAAGGTGACGCCCATTTCTTCCAGCTTGGCGATGAGGGCGGAGATATGTTCGGTGACCGCCCCTTTCACATAAACGTTCCCGCCGGTGATGGCGGCAGCGGTAATGAAGGTTCCCGCTTCGATCCTGTCGGGAATGATGGTATGTTCGGCACCGTGCAAAGATTCCACGCCTTCGATGCGGATCGTTTCCGTTCCCGCGCCCTTAACGACGGCGCCCATCTTCGTCAGGAAATTGGCCAGGTCCACGATCTCCGGTTCCTTGGCGCAGTTTTCGATGATCGTCGTTCCTTCCGCCAAAGTGGCAGCCATCATAATGTTTTCCGTGGCACCGACGCTGGGAATATCCAGATAGATTTTCGTTCCTTTCAGCCTGCCTTCAACCTTCGCGTCGATAAATCCGTTTCCGACCTTGACTTCCGCCCCCATGGCTTCAAAGCCTTTTAAATGCTGATCGATCGGCCGTGATCCAATTGCACATCCGCCGGGAAGTGCAATTCGAGCACGACCGAGACGGGCAAGCAAGGATCCCATAACGAGGACGGAAGCGCGCATTTTCCGGACGTATTCAAAGGGCGCCTCATCCTTTAACGGACCCGAGGCGTCAATAAAAACGGAATTATTTTGGAAAACGACCTTCGCGTTCAAACAGCGCAAAACTTCATTAATGGTATAGACATCCGAGAGAGCCGGTACGTCATGAATCACGCTTTTTCCATCTTCAGCTAACAGCGATGCGGCGATGACAGGCAAAACGGCATTTTTGGCTCCCTCCACTTTGACCGTGCCGCTCAGTTTTTTCCCGCCGCGGACGATGATTTTTTCCAAGAGTATTCCCCTCCGCGTCCATTCTCTTTATATTAATACTCAGCCGTGATAATCGGTGTGCCGATGGCGAAATTCGTTCGATTTTCCTTTTCATCCAACCGCAGAGCGATCTGCACATTAAACGGACCGTTTAATGTGCGCAATTGGCCGGCGAAAAAGGGGCTCAACCCCGTCAATGCGATGAAATCTTTTTCATTGATCAGCTCGACGATTTCCGCCCGGAAATCCAGGGCGAATGAACGGATATTTTCCAAATCAACAAAATCAATCTTATCACTGAAAGTTCCGTTTAAACAAGTGAAAACTTCCGCGTTTTCATGAAAGATGCCTGTTATTTTTTTCCTGATTTTCGAGTCCACATGTTTACGGATGGCTTGGTTCCAACTTGTTCCTTCGATCTTGTAGGAGGAAAAACCTTGCGCTTCTTCTTGGGTGAGGCCGGCGACCACTTGGAGGGTTTCCGTAAATGGTCCTTCGCGGTATGTTCCTTCCAGCTTCCAAGTGGTTGCTGTAACGGTTTTATCCCAACGAAAATGAGGGTAACGTGATTTCCAATGTTCTGCAGTCTTTTCGAGGTCGTAAACGGTAGCGTGACCGGGGATTTCTTCCCGAAGGAGCAACAACCAGCGTTCCACTTTACCGCCGCGGGTCTGGATCACATTAAACATTGTATTCAAATCGCCGGTTTTTGCCACCGGCCGTTCATCCCGGGCAAATCCGTGGATAAAAAGAACCAAAAGTGCGAGTGCGAAAACTGTCCATGATTTGGAAATCCAACCATGCATAGGGCTCCCCCTCTCCCGTCCTTGTATTAACATTTTTGGTCAACGGCTGGGGAAGCATACATGGTAAAAGTCGTCATCCTTTGACAAATTCCGCGTAAAAACGGATGAAAGATGGAATGGAAATTTGCCTTGCCCTACTCGTATATGTAAGGAATCTGTTGGGACCAGGACAAATAGTCGAGGAAAAATTGGGCTGTCAACGATCCGATGATGATCGCCAAAAAGATGAAGAGAAGCCTTGCCTGGATCGTGCGGTTTTTCCGGAGAAATTTTTCATAGTTCAAGGCCTGCAATGCCCACCATGCCAAACCGATGAAGACCAGGTTGGCAACGATATGCAGGATGGCCATTGCACCGAAATTATTGAACATACAGCCCTTCTCCTCCCTCGCCAACCATTCGCAGGGGCCCGGGAGATCCGTTTCAAAACGTTTCAACGCCCCCCTCTCCACGGGCTGTCCACTTTCAAAAAAACAAAAACCCTTGCGGGAGAAAGGAATTCCCGCCTCCAAACCGGCGAATAATTGGCCCTAAAAGATATTTTATCACATTTTTTCGCTTTACCTTTTACAATTTTATTGCATTGATAAAAATTTAGCAACTTCGGCGATGCCGCCCGAATGGTTTCATTAATAAACGGCATTGGCGTCTCTGCCCGAAGCAAAACCGGATCACGGCGGAAGCGCCGCGGGACGCGGTGCCGTCAAAAAGGTTTTTGGCCGCCATGGAATCGGAACATCCGAAAAATCGGCCCTTTAAAGGAAGCGGTTTTTTCTTAAGGAAATCCCGCCAGATGCGGCCGATGTCTGCCCGGCTGAATGGGACTGCGGAAGGGATTTGCCGGATCCGGGCCTTGCCGCCCGGAATAAGCGGATCGGGGAAAGCCTCCGTTTCGTCCATCTGCCGGATCCCCGGCTCCGACGCTGCGATTCCGTAACATTTCCGTAAAAAAAGCGGCATTCCGACGGTTTTGCCGCAAAAATCACCCGCCTTCCCTCGGGCTCCATCGATTTGGATCTTGGCCAGAAAAAAATCCGAGCACCCCAAAGGGAGGCTCGGATGCCATCATTTCCGCACCATGTTTGCCACTTCGATCCGATTGATGGCCCGTTTCAGCGCCAATTCCGCCCGTTTAAAATCGATATGTTCCTGCTTCGCCTGCTTCAACCGTTCTTCCGCGCGTTGTTTGGCGCGCAGCGCCCGGTCCACGTCGATATCCTCCGCCCGCTCGGCGGACTGGGCAAGGATGGTCACCTTCTTCGGCTGGACCTCGAGGAAGCCGCCGCTGACGGCGACGTATTCGGTCTCATTCTTATTTTTGATCCGGACGCTTCCGATCGCCAAGGGGGCGACCATCGCGACGTGTCCGGGCAAAATGCCCAATTCACCGCTTTGCGCCTTCGCAATGACCATTTCCGCTTCCCCGTCAAACACCTGCCCGTCCGGCGTTACGATGCTCACCGCAATGGTCTTCATTCCTTATCCTCCTCGGTCCGTTTACACCTTCACGCCCATCTTCTTCGCCTTTTCAACCGCATCTTCGATGGTGCCGACGAGACGGAAAGCCTCTTCCGGCAGGTGATCCCATTTTCCTTCCAAAATTTCCTTGAAACCGCGGACGGTTTCCTTCACCGGAACATAGGTTCCGGGGATGCCGGTAAACTGCTCGGCAACATGGAAGCTTTGGGACAGGAAGAATTGGATGCGGCGCGCGCGATGGACGATCAGCTTATCTTCGTCGGACAGTTCATCCATGCCCAACATGGCGATGATATCCTGCAGCTCGCGGTAGCGTTGCAGCGTTTGCTGGACTTGACGGGCGACTTGATAATGTTCTTCGCCGACGATTTCCGGCGCCAAGGCCCGGGAAGTGGATGCCAGCGGATCCACGGCGGGATAAATGCCCATTTCCGACAATTTCCGCTCCAGGTTCGTCGTCGCATCCAAGTGGGCGAAGGTGGTCGCCGGAGCCGGATCCGTATAGTCGTCGGCCGGCACGTAGATCGCTTGAATCGAGGTGACGGAACCGACATTCGTCGACGTGATCCGTTCCTGCAGCTGACCCATTTCCGTAGCCAGCGTGGGCTGATAACCGACCGCCGAAGGCATGCGGCCCAAAAGGGCGGATACTTCGGAACCGGCCTGGGTGAAACGGAAAATATTGTCGATGAAGAACAGGACGTCCTTCCCTTGTTCATCGCGGAAATATTCGGCCATCGTCAGTCCGGACAGGGCAACGCGCATCCGGGCGCCGGGCGGTTCGTTCATCTGCCCGAAAACCATCGTGGTTTTGCTGAGAACGCCCGATTCTTTCATTTCAAAATACAGGTCGTTCCCTTCCCGCGTCCGTTCGCCGACCCCGGCGAAGACGGAAATGCCGCCGTGCTCTTGGGCAATATTGTGGATCAGTTCCTGGATCAATACCGTTTTTCCGACGCCGGCGCCGCCGAAGAGGCCGATTTTGCCCCCTTTGATATACGGAGCCAGCAAATCGATGACCTTGATCCCCGTTTCCAAAATCTCCACTTTCGTGGAGAGATTTTCAAATTTCGGCGCGGGTTTATGGATCGGGTCGCGGCGGACGTTGTCCGGAATCTTTTCTCCCAAGTCAATCGGTTCGCCCAAAACGTTGAACACCCGGCCCAGGGTGATTTCCCCGACGGGGACGGAGATCGGCCCGCCGGTGTCCACCACTTCCATGCCCCGGACCAAACCGTCCGTCGAGCCCATCGCAATCGTCCGGACCGTATCGTCGCCCAGATGCAGGGCAACTTCCAAGGTCAGGTCGATATCCACTTCCAAGGACGATTGGGCCTTGTGGGTGACCTTCAGCGCGTTGTAAATGGGCGGCAGCTGTCCGCTTTCAAACTTGACGTCGACAACCGGACCCATCACTTGCACGATATGTCCTTTATTCATCAGTTTCCCTCCGATTTCGTCAGATTGGGCTGTCCGGGCGTCATGCCGTCAGTTCAAGGCATTCGCCCCTGCCACAATTTCGGTAATTTCCTGGGTTATGGACGCTTGGCGAGCACGGTTATAGCTCAAGGTCAATTGGTCGATCAATTCAAGGGCGTTGTCGGTCGCGTTCTTCATCGCCGTCATCCGGGACGCGTGTTCGCTGGCCTTGCTTTCCAGGAGCCCCCCGTAAATCAGGCTTTCCGCATATTGGGGCAGAAGCACTTCCAAAATTTCCTCCACCGACGGTTCAAATTCGTAGCTGAGCATCCGCTCCGTCCGTGCGATGTCCGTCAGCGGCAGCAGCTTTCTATTTTCCACCTTATAGGTTATTTTGTTGATGTAGCGGGTGTAATAGATGTAAATCTCGTCGAACGTGCCGTCGGAAAAGAGATCGACGGTTTTTTTCGTGATGTTCTGGATGTCGGCGAAACTCGGCTGGTCGGGCAAGCCGACGATATCCAGCACGACGTTCATGCCCCTTTTCACGAAGAAGTCGCGGCCCACGCGCCCGATGGCGATGATGCCGTATTCTTCGGCGGACTTGTGGCGGTTCAAAATGGTTTGGTACAATTCGCGGATCACGTTGCTGTTATAGGAGCCCGCCAGCCCGCGGTCGCCGGTGATGATGAGGTACCCGGTCCTTTTGACGGGCCGGCTGACGAGCATCGGATGCGTGACGCCGGTCACGCCATGGGCAATGCTGGACACCACGTCCTGAATTTTTTCCATATATGGCTCAAAGGACTTTGCGTTCGTTTCCGCGCGGGTCAGTTTCGAAGCGGAAACCATCTGCATCGCCTTTGTGATTTGGCTCATTTTTCGCGTCGCGTTGATGCGCTTTTTGATATCTCTCAGGGATGCCACCGGTTCTCACCATCCTGACGTAAATTTTTCCCGCGCTTACTCGGACTTCACGAAGATCTTCTTGAATTCGTTGATCGTCTGCGCCATGTCTTCGTCCGCGGGAAGATCCCCGGTGCTCCGGATATGTTCCAATACCGGCGGGTTTTTGCTGTCCAGCCAGGTGTAAAATTCCTTTTCAAAACGGCGGATGTCCGACACGGGAATATCGTCCAGGAATCCGCGGGTCAAGGCGTACAAAATCATTACCTGCTTTTCGACGGGAAGCGGCTCGTGCAAATCCTGTTTCAGGACTTCCACGGTACGCATCCCCCGGGCAAGTTTTTCCTGGGTCGCTTTGTCCAAATCGGACCCGAATTGGGCGAAGGCCTCCAGTTCGCGGTAGGACGCCAGGTCCAAACGGAGGGTACCCGCCACTTTCTTCATGGCTTTGATCTGCGCGGCGCCTCCGACCCGGGAAACGGACAAACCGGCATTGATCGCGGGACGGACGCCGGAGAAGAACAGATCCGATTGCAGGAAGATTTGTCCGTCGGTAATGGAGATGACGTTCGTCGGAATGTAGGCGGAGATGTCCCCGGCCTGCGTTTCGACGAAGGGAAGGGCCGTCAAGGAACCGCCGCCCTTCGCGTCGCTCAATTTTGCCGCGCGTTCAAGCAAGCGGGAGTGCAGGTAAAAGACGTCCCCCGGATAAGCTTCCCGGCCCGGCGGACGGCGCAGCAGCAGGGAAAGCTCCCGGTACGCGGCCGCCTGTTTGGACAGATCGTCGTAAACGACGAGGACATGTTTTCCGTTGTACATGAATTCCTCGCCCATGGCGACTCCCGCATACGGCGCCAAATACAAGAGCGGCGCGGGTTGGGACGCGGAGGCGGTGATGACGATCGTGTAGTCCATCGCCCCGTATTGGCGCAGCGTTTCCACGGATGTGCGCACCGTCGATTCCTTTTGCCCGATGGCGACGTAGATGCAGATCATGTTTTGATCCTTTTGGTTGATGATCGTATCGATGGCAATCGAGGTTTTCCCCGTCTGCCGGTCCCCGATGATCAATTCCCGCTGGCCGCGGCCGATCGGGACCAATGCGTCGATCGCCTTGATGCCGGTTTGCAGCGGTTCATGCACCGATTTCCGGTCCATGACCCCCGGCGCCCGGCTTTCAATCGGGCGGAATTTTTTGGCGTTGATCGGGCCCAGGCCGTCGACCGGCTGTCCCAATGGATTGACGACGCGGCCGATCAATTCCTCGCCGACGGGAACTTCCATGATTCTTCCGGTGCGGCGGACTTCCATGCCTTCATGGATCCCGGTGTAAGGGCCCAGAATGATGATACCGACATTGTTTTCTTCCAGGTTTTGCGCCATCCCCATGACGCCGTTGGCGAATTCGACGAGTTCACCGCTCATGACTTTATCCAAACCGTGCACGCGGGCGATCCCGTCGCCAATTTCAACGACCGTGCCCACGTCCGCAACTTCGATTTCCGCTTGGTAATTCTCGATCTGCTGCTTCAGCAGCGCGCTGATTTCCTCAGCTTTCAAGCTCATTCCTTTTCACCCCTTCATACGTTTACTGCCCGATAAGTTCCCGTTTGAGGCGATCCAATTTTCCCTTCAGGCTTCCGTCGAAGATCCGATTGCCCACCTGGACCTTGATGCCACCCAAAAGGTCCGTGTCGACGATGTTTTCGATCGTCAATTCGTTTTTCCGCAATTTTTTCGCGAAAAATTCGGAAACGGCCTTCGCTTCTTCTCCCGTCAA
Organism: Caldibacillus debilis DSM 16016; assembly: GCF_000383875.1. Taxonomy (NCBI): domain Bacteria; kingdom Bacillati; phylum Bacillota; class Bacilli; order Caryophanales; family Bacillaceae; genus Caldibacillus; species Caldibacillus debilis. Next base: position 47,177 of record NZ_KB912881.1, read on the forward strand.
TGGGCGCGCGGAAAAAACCTTCGCTTCGGCGATGCCTCTTTTCTCGTTCCTTAATTCGTGGTACTTTTCGATCATCGGCAATAAATTGCCGATCTGGCGCTTGTCGATCAAGAGGAAGAGCGTATTCAAAACATATTGCGACAAATCGGGAAAAACCTGCTTGACGGTATTTTTTTTCACGTCCGCAGGGATGTTCGGCGTCTGCAGAAAGCGGCCCATTTCCTTCACTTGCAGGAAGGCTTGCTTCACCGTCTGCAAATCCTGCTCGATTTTTTCCGTTTGGCCGTATTTCTCGGCGATTTCAAACAGGGCAATCGCGTAACGGTTTCCGACGACCGTCTGCTTCATCGTTCTTCTCCAACCTTTTTCAGCATTTCTTGAACAAGGGCCTCATGGTCTTTTTCGTCGATTTCTTTTTCAATGACTTTCGATGCGATCAATACCGACAGGGAAGCCACTTGCTCACGCAGCGCGGCCACGGCCTTTTCCCTTTCCTGTTCGATTTCGGCCTTCGCCGCTTCCTTCAGCCGTTCGGCTTCCAGCCTGGCGGCCTCGATAATATTTTCCTTTTGGATTTCCCCTTGCCTTTTCGCTTCTTCGATGAACTTTTGGGTTTCCAATCGGGCTTCCTTCACCATTTGCCGGTGTTTTTCGAGCAATTCGTCCGCCTCTTTGCGGGCCTTTTCCGCGTTTTCGATTTCATTGGCGATGTAATTTTCCCGGTCTTGCATCACTTTCATTAACGGAGCCCAGGCGTATTTTTTCAATAACAGCATTAAAACGATGAACGCCACCAGCTGGTAGAGGCTGTCCAGCCAGGTAAATTGGGCGGCTCCGACTGCGAGGTTGGTCAACACCCTAATTTTCACTCCCTTCAACGCGACAACAGAAATCCCGGTGTATTGGAGGGCCGATCTATCTCAACCCGGTGATCAGGAAATTTTTACATAAAGGAATGGCGAAGTTTTTCTTCTTTCCTTCGCCATCTTTCCATAGATAAACGGTATGGGTGTTCCTGTTACAGGAATAACATAATGAAGGCAACAACAACGCCCATGATCGGAATCGCTTCTACGAAAGCAATACCGATGAACATCGTCGTCCGCAATAATCCGCTCGCTTCCGGTTGACGGGCCATCCCTTCAACGGTACGGGAAACGATCAAGCCGTTGCCGATACCCGCCCCAAAAGCAGATAATCCTATCGCAATTGCAGCTGCCAACAAATCCATGTGCATTTTCCTCCTTCAAATTTATCGTAATGGAAATTGAGTGAGCGCTTGTTCAACTGAACGGATGTATTTCAATGGTCATGGCTTACTTTATGAGCCATGTAAACCAAGGTTAACAACGTAAAGACAAAAGCTTGGATGGCGCCGACGAAAACGCTGAACGCCTGCCATACGATCATCGGGACGACGGCGAAAATCCCGCCGAGAATCCCGCTTGTTCCCAAAGTGACCAGCAAGGAAAGCAATACTTCCCCGGCGAATATGTTCCCGTAAAGCCGCAATCCCAAGGTCAAGGTGTTGGAAAACTCTTCGACGATCTTCAGCGGGAACATAAAACCGACCGGACGGAAAAAGTCTTTTCCGTATTCTTTGACCCCTTTGAGCTTGATCGCATAATAATGGGTCAATGCGACCATCGTAACCGCCAAGGTCATCGTAATGATCGGATCGGCCGTCGGGGACTTCCACCACAGCTCATGGTCCACGACGATGGCCATGGGCAGGCCGAGCATATTGGCCACAAAGATGTACATAATCAATGTCATGGCCAACAAGTGAAACCGTCCGCCGGTTTTCCAATCCATGGAACTGTTGATCAATCCCCGGACAAAATCCATGACCCATTCCAAAAAGTTTTGCAGCCCCGTCGGTTTCATCTGCAGCCTGCGGGTGCACAAAACGGCGATGACAAACACGATGACGCAGGTGACGGTGATCATCAGAATGTTTGACGGGTTGTAAGGCATGCCGAGGAAATAGCGGACCGGCGCTTCATGATTCACTGCATTCACCTCTCTTCCCGTTGAATCAGCCGGTAAATCAAATGGATCAGGGAATCCAGGAAAAGGATGATATACAAGGAAAAAACCCCTATGGCCGTCGACAGCAGGTGGAAGTGCTCGGGAAAGCGGATGGCGACCAAGACGGCCAGGACGGCAGCGGCCATCCGCGAGAAAGTTCCCATATCGGCCATATTCCGCCCCGCCTCCACCGCTTCCGACAGCCTGACCGCCTTCCGGACCATCAGCCGCAAATTGTAAAAGCTGAACAAGGTTCCGAGAAGGAGGCCTGCGAAAACCGCCCGGTAAGGGGTTAAAGCGATCCCGAAAAGATAGATTCCCGTCAAAAACAATAAAAGCCGCCGATACCGTTGGTAAAGTTTATGTATATCATCCATCAGGAAAACTCCCGAATACAGGAATAACATTGGAATAGCATTATTTTACATCAACATTGGCAAGGAGAATTGAAAATATTATTAAAAGAAAATGACAAAATGGAGATCGCGGATGAACGTTGGGATCAAAGGGCGAATAGATGGCGATTCAGAGACTATGGGGAATACCGATAAAATCCTTTGAAACGGGCGGCGGAAACATAAAAAAAATTTCTATTCCAGAAAAGTGAAAAAATATTGAAAACCCTATCATCCTATCCCTAATGAGGATACAATAGGTCATACGGTTTGTCAATTATTTTCCCCAAAAAAAGTTCACATCCATGCAAAAAACGGAGGAATTATTCATAAAATGTTCAAATTTTTCCCTTTTTACACCGGATGTCTAGTCATTTTCGGCAAAACTTTTAAGAAAATGTAACGGTCCATTGTCCGTTTTTTGCCGGACCGGCGAAAGGTGGTCCCCCTTTGCCGTTTGCGTCCGTCACCGGATGACGCCCCAAAGCAAACGCCCTTCCGGCGACGCCCTTTCGCCGGGCGGTTTTGCAAGGTTTGCCGCGAAAAAAGAAAGGCCGGGCCGGGGATGTTTCATTTTAAAAAATCCCCGGCCGGCCGCAGGACGCCCCTTCCGTCCCCCGCTCCGGCAATCCCTTCCCTCAGCTGAACTCGGCGGGGGGAGAGGGGATGCGCCGAAAATGGTAAAGGATGGCGTCGGCGATCCTTTCGGAAGCCCGGCCGTCGCCGTATGGATTCCGCGCCTTGGCCATTTTTTCATAGGCCGCCTTGTCGGTGAGCAGTTCCCGGGTCATGGCGTAAATCGCATCTTCATCCGTTCCGGCTAGCTTCAACGTCCCGGCCCGGATCCCTTCCGGCCGTTCCGTCGTGTCCCGCAAGACGAGGACGGGGACTCCGAGGGAAGGCGCTTCCTCCTGCACGCCGCCGGAATCGGATAAGATCAGGTATGACCTCGCCATGAAATTATGGAAGCCGATGACATCCAACGGCTCGATCAAATGGATCCGCGGGTGGCCCCCCAACACCTCATCGGCGATATCCCGGACGGCCGGATTCAGATGGACCGGATAAACGACGTGCACATCACGGTATTCGTCGGCGATCCGTTTTACCGCCCGGAACATGCGGCGCATCGGTTCCCCCAAATTTTCCCGCCGGTGGGCGGTCAAGAGCAGCAGGCGGCCGCCGCCGATTTTTTCGAGAAGCGGATGGGCGTATTCCCGCCTGACGGTCGTCTTCAAGGCGTCGATGGCCGTATTCCCGGTGACAAAGATCGAATCGGCCCGCTTGTTCTCCTTCAGCAGATTTTCCTTCGCCTTCATCGTCGGGGCGAAGTGGAGATCGGAAAGGACCCCCGTAAGCTGCCGGTTCATCTCTTCCGGATAGGGGGAATACTTGTTCCGCGTGCGCAGGCCCGCTTCCACGTGGCCGATCACCGTCCGGTGATAGAAGGCGGCCAGTGCGGCGACGAAGGTCGTCGTCGTGTCCCCGTGGACGAGGACGAGATCGGGCTTTTCTTTCTCCATGATGCCATATAGCCCGGAAAGGGCATTCGTCGTAATATCGGCCAAGGTTTGCCGGTCCTTCATGATGTTCAAATCATAATCGGGCTCGATGGCGAAAATTTCCAGGACCTGGTCAAGCATTTGCCGGTGCTGCGCCGTTACGGCGACGACCGGCCGGAATTGGCCCTCCCTCTTTTTCAGCTCGTGGACGAGGGGGGCCATCTTGATCGCCTCCGGTCTTGTTCCGAAAACCGTCATCACTTTTATTCGCCGTTCCATCGTAACAGAGCGATGGAAATCAAGCGGAGCCGGGGCGGCCGCCTAACATGCAGGCGAAAGGCCCGGCCGCCGCAAAACACCCCGCTTCCACCGCTTCCTCCTTTCCCGTTCATGTCGGACGGCGGGTTGAAGGCCGCCCATCCCGCCAATTTTCGCGCCAAACGGACGTTGAAGACAGCCTCCCGCCCGTTTTCCGCAGCCAAATGGACGCCCCTCCGGCTTTTCGCATCGGATTCCTTGCGGAGCCGTTTGCCCCGTTTTCGGACAAATGGGGCCGGCCTTTTGCCGTCAATGCCCTTATTTCGTTCCAAACAGCCGGTCGCCGGCGTCTCCCAATCCCGGCACGATATATCCCTTCTCGTTTAACCGTTCATCCAGGGCCGCTATGTAAATATTGACATCCGGGTGGGCCTTCGTTACCGCTTCGACGCCTTCAGGGGCGGCAATCAGGCACATGAACTTGATATTTTTGGCGCCTCGCTTCTTCAGACTGTTGATCGCTTCGATGGCCGAACCGCCGGTGGCCAGCATCGGATCGACGATGATAAAATCCCGTTCCGCCACGTCCGTCGGCAGTTTCACATAATATTCCACGGGCTTTAACGTTTTCGGGTCCCGATACAAACCGATATGGCCGACCTTTGCCGCGGGAATCAGCTTCAGGATGCCGTCCAGCATCCCCATTCCCGCCCGAAGGATGGGCACGATCCCCAATTTTTTCCCCGATATGACCTTCGCTTTCGTCTTGCTGATGGGGGTTTCGATTTCCACCTCGTCCAAAGGCAGATCCCGCGTCGCCTCGAATGCCATTAACGTGGCGATCTCATCCACCAATTCGCGGAATTCTTTCGTCCCGGTATCCTTTTGGCGGATATGCGTCAGTTTGTGCTGAATCAACGGGTGGTCCAAAATATGGACTTTTCCCATCGATACCCTCTCCTTTCCCGATATTCAATTTTTCCATTCGCTTCATTTTACAAAAAATACGGGCATTCATCAACCGATTGCGGGGCTGAAAAAGCAACGGCCGCTTGCGGCCGCAAACCGCAAATTCTCCGGTACACTTTTTCACCGGGCTGAAAAAAAGCCGCCTGCGCCCCGTCTCCCGCGAAAACCCGAAATCCCGTCATTTTTGCCGGGAAAAGGCTCCCCCCTTTTTTTTCCAAAAAGGAAAAAAGAGGATGCCCCTTGGAACTGTCAGGGCATCCTCCTCCCGTTTCCGGTCCGTGATTCTCTTTTGCGAATGGATGATGTGCCGCTTTGCCTCGCCCGCCCGCCGGGCCTCCGGCCGGATTCCGGACTTCGGGCATAATCACCGTTCCCTTCCGAAACCTTTGCTCATGCATTTCAGAGGCCGCTTCATTCGTATAAAGGATGTTTTTCCGTCAGATTCCGGACCCGGTTTTTTGCCTCACGGCGCACCGCCTCATTTTCATGGTCCTTCAATACCGAAGCGATGATTTTTCCCACTTCCTCCATATCTTCCTCGGTAAATCCCCGCGTCGTCACCGCCGGCGTCCCGAGGCGGATGCCGCTCGTGACAAAGGGGCTTTCCGGATCGAAGGGGATCGTGTTTTTGTTCACCGTAATCCCGACTTCATCCAGTACCTTTTCCGCCGTTTTTCCGGTTATGCCGAGGGAGCGCAAATCGACCAGCAGCAAATGGTTGTCGGTGCCGCCGGAAACCAGCCGCAGGCCTTCCCCGGTCAAGGTTTCGGCCAATCGCTTGGCGTTTGCGACCACCTGTTTCGCGTAAGTTTTAAATTCTTCCCGCATCACTTCCCCGAGGGCGACCGCTTTGGCGGCGATCACATGCATAAGGGGACCGCCTTGAATCCCAGGGAAAACGGCTTTGTCGATCGCTTTCGCGTACCGTTCCTTGCACAGGATCATGCCGCCCCTCGGCCCGCGCAGGGTTTTATGGGTGGTCGTCGTCACAAAGTCCGCGTAGGGGACGGGGCTCGGATGAACGCCGGCCGCCACCAGCCCGGCGATGTGGGCCATGTCGACCATCAGATAGGCGCCCGTTTCATCGGCGATCTCCCGCAAAATTTTAAAATCGATAAGGCGGGGATAGGCGCTGGCCCCGGCCACGATCAGTTTCGGTTTGTGCGCCCGCGCCTTCTTCCTCACGTCTTCGTAATCGATCATTTCCGTTTGCGGATCGACCCCGTAGGCGACGAAGTTGTATTGGATGCCGCTGAAGTTGACTGGGCTCCCGTGGGTCAAATGGCCGCCGTGGGACAGATTCATCCCTAAAACCGTGTCGCCCGGCTTCAAGACGGAAAAATAGACCGCCATGTTCGCCTGGGCGCCGGAATGGGGCTGAACGTTGGCGTGCTCGGCCCCGAATATTCGCTTTGCCCGCTCCCTGGCGATGTCTTCCACGACATCGACGAATTCGCAGCCGCCGTAATAGCGGCGCGAGGGATATCCTTCCGCGTATTTGTTCGTCAATACGGAACCTTGCGCCTCCATCACCGCCTTCGAGGCAAAATTTTCGGAGGCGATCAGCTCAATATGGTCTTGCTGCCTTTTTCTTTCCTGTTCGATCGCTTGAAAAACTTCCGGATCCTGTTCGAATAACGCGCTCACGCTCGATTCCCCCTTTTTATCGTTTGCCCGGCAAAAAAACGGCCCCGCCGCTTCCTTCCCGGAAACCGCAAAAAAACTCCCGCCCCCGCCGGTGAAAGATCCTTCCGGCGATCGGCCGCCTTTTCTTCGTATTTTTCTATTTTCGGAGACTTGCCATGTCTCCGTCGTCCTTCGGACGATGCCACGCCTTCGGGACCGCCGTTGCAAAGGCCGGCCAACTTGCCTTCGGCCTTGCAACCGATGCGGCCATGGCTCCTGCCGGTTTCGGCCGGAATGTCCGCCGCAACAAGGATTTCAGGTCTGGACCGGATAAGGAAAGTCCCCGAAAACGGGTTCATTCCCCGGGCCTGCGGTAAACGGCCCGTTCGCCGCCGATCAGCTTCGGCCGAACCTTCGCCAAAGTAACATGGGCGTGGCCGACCTTGTTCAAGGAAGTGCGCACCGGGACAACGACCGGTTTTAAATGCATGCCGATAAAGGTGTCGCCGATATCGATGCCGAAATCGGCCCGGATCGATTCGACCACGACGGGATCACGAAAATGCTCAAAGGCGTAGGCCGCCATGGAGCCCCCCGCCTTCGGGACCGGGACGACGGTCACTTCCTCGAGCCCGTGCCGCTCCATCACATCCCTTTCGACGACGAGCGCCCGGTTCAAATGTTCGCAGCATTGGTACGCGATGGCGATGCCCGTCGCTTTCGAGAATGCTTCCATCCGCTCGAAGATCATCGCCGCGATGTCCAGCGATCCCGATGAGCCGATCTTTTTTCCGGCCACTTCGGAAGTGGAACAGCCGACGACCATGATCTGGTTCTTCTTGATCTCGATTTGCTGCCGGAACTGATGCAAGATTTCCGCCAATTCCTTCGCCCATTCGTCCACAGGGTAAGCCAATCGGATTCACCCGCTTTACAAATTGGTCTCTTCGTATTTGGCGATCTTGTCGATCCGTTTCGCATGCCTGCCGCCGGTAAACGGCGTCGTCAGCCAGACCTTTGCGATTTCGCGGGCAAGCCCCGGGCCGATAACCCGTTCGCCCATGGCCAAAATGTTGCTGTCGTTATGTTCACGGGTGGCTTTCGCGCTGAAGACGTCGTGGCAAAGGGCGCAGCGGATGCCCTTTACCTTGTTCGCCGCGATGCTCATGCCGATTCCCGTTCCGCAAATTAAAATGCCCCGGTCAAATTCCCCCTTGGCCACCTTTTCGGCAACGGGGAAAGCATAATCGGGATAATCGACCGAAGTTTCGCAATTGCAGCCGAAATCTTCGTATTCAATGTTCAATTCTTCGAGCAGTTTTTTGATCTCTTCACGGATATGGATGCCCCCGTGATCCGAAGCGATTGCCACTTTCATTTCGCTCACCGCTTTCTTTGTGGATTCTGCTTTTATTTTGGCATAAGTTCGAAAAATATACAATTGAAGGAACCCTTCGTTTCGAACGGCCGCGGGACATTGGCTGAAAACGCATTTTATGGGCCTGCGGCCCCGGGCGGAATCCCCATCGTAAAGAGGCCCGCCCGGCGGCGGCCAAAAAGACCCTCCGGAGACAGATTCCTTCCCTTTTTCCCCCGCGGTGCCAGGCGCCGGAAAAATCCCGGCGGAAATCCGGCGATGTTTGGCACCGGAAGCCTTGCCGCTTGCCTTTGCCAAGCCGGGGCCCCGGCCGGATGCGACATTCCCGTTCTCCCGGCCGGCGCGGCCCGGGCATAATCCGCCGTTTGACAAGGGAAGGGCCCTTAAATGGGCACGGGATGTCCGGCGCAAAAGAAAAACCGGGTTTGATGGACCCGGTTCCCCGTTTTTTTAATTTGACAACTTTATCACGCTCGTTAACTTGTTTTCGCCTCAAAAAAATAAACCAAAGCAAAGCTCTTATTTCCAGGGACGCATCGAAAACGGGACGCTGCAACGGAAAAAACTTGCGGCGGACCGTCCGCTCCTACATTTTAAACTGGACGACCGTCTTCTGCAGTCTTTCCGCTTGTTCCTTCAATTCGGCCGCCATTTTTTCCACGTTGGCCATGACTTCCGTCTGCCGTTGGGTCGATGCGGCCACCTCCTGGGCCCCCGCGGAAGTTTCCTCGGCAATGGCGGCCACTTCCTGGGATTGGACGGAAGTGCTTTGGATGCTTTCCATCTGCCTGTCGACCAGCTGGGAAATGGTTTGGACCGATTTTGCCACTTCGTAAATCGTTTCGGCCATTTCCCCCATTCTTTCATTGGTCGAGGACCCTTTTTTGGCTTCTTCGTTCGCCTTTTCGACCAGCAGGGAAATCTGTCCGACGACGTTATCCACATCGACTTGCATATTTTGAACGAGCTCAGAGATGTCCTGGACGGCTTTGGCGCTTTCATCGGCCAAATTCCGCACTTCATCGGCGACGACAGCGAATCCTTTGCCCTGTTCCCCCGCCCGGGCCGCTTCAATGGAAGCGTTCAAGGCGAGCAAATTCGTCTGATTGGCGATATCCCCGACGAGCTGAATGATGTGTTCGATTTTTTTCGCGTTTTCTTCCAGGCGTTTGACCGCCTGCAAAGAAAGCTCGTTCTCTTCGGCCAGGTTTTTGATGCCTTCGACAAGGGAAGTGATGATTTCCTGGCTTTTGTGCAACTCATTCAGCATCTCGTTCGAGACTTGCTCGGATTTCTTCGCCTTTTCCTGCACTTCCTTGGCGATTCGGGTCACCTGCTCGATGGCTTCCACCGTCGACTGGATCGAATGGGCCGAATTTTCCGCGCCCTGGGAAATTTCGCCGATCGTCTTGGAAATATATTCCGCCGTCTCCGACGCCTTCGTCGCCTCGCTGGAGATGGCCAGCACTTTATCGTTGGTCGCCTTCACGTTTTCATTGATGTGGGAGACGATCGACCGGATGTTTCGGATCATCTCGTTGAACGCGATGCCGACGGACCGGATCTCGTCATCCTGTTTGGAAACCTTTACATCCGTCCCGATATTTCCGCTTGCGACATGCAGGGCGGCTTCCTCCAAATTTTTTAACGGATTGATCAGCAGGCCTGCGGCGATAAAACTCAGGATCCCCGTCCAAATTACGCCCAAAAGCAGCGTGATGATGGCGAAGAAAAACTGGTCGATGGTCCCTTTAAAAAACATCGGATATAATATGTAAATAAAAAATGCGCTTGTGGAATAGGTGATCAGCGCCAAGATGGTGACGAACAGCACGAGCTTTTTCCGCAGGCCAAAACGGTATCTTCTTTTTTCCACGATTTTCCCCCCTAATTTATGTATCGTCAGCAGGCAACATTTTTTTCAGGGACAGGCGGATAAATTCTTTTAATACGGAAAACGTTTCCCGATACGTTTCCAACGGGCCGCCGTAAGGATCCGGCACGTCTCCCTCTTCTCCCGTGGCATATTCTTTGATGGTGTAGATCTTTTCCTTGGCATGGGGGTATTTCCTCACCAATTCCGCCTTATGGGACTTCGTCATCGCCAAGATCAGGTCCGCCCACTCGATTTCCCGCTCGGTTAAAGGTTTGGAAACATGGGCGAATTCCATGTCGTTTTCCTTCAATACTTCCCGGGCGTTTTCGGAGATTTCCATTCCCGGCACGGCAAAAATGCCGGCCGATCTCGCCTCGATCCCCTCGACGCCCATATGGTTCAAAATCGCTTCCGCCATCGGGCTGCGGCACGTGTTGCCCGTACAGACGAACAATACTTTCGCCATTCCACACCCTCCATTGTTTTATTATAAGGAAATTTTTCCATGATTGAAATGCGGGAAAAGAAATTTTCCTCATGATCCGCCGTTTCTTCCGGCCGCTTTTCAGGCGGGGAAGGGAAGGGGGCCGGAAAATTCCGAAAAACCCCGGGAACGGGCCGGCGGATCCCCGGAGCGGACGCCGGCCGGCCGTACTCCTTCGGCGAACAGCGCCCGTCGTCAAGGAAGCAGCAGTTTCAGGCCCAAAAAAAATAAGATGCTTCCCCCGAAGGCCTGGCTGTAATGGCCGAACCAGCCCTTCATCGTCTTCGCGAACAAAATGCCCGTCCAGGTGAGGATGCAGGAGAAGAAGCCGAAAAGCAGGACCGCCAATGCCGTTTTCGAACCGAAAAGCCCCAGCGTCAAACCGACGGGCAAACTGTCCATGCTTACGCTCAAGGCGGACATGATCATCCCGATCCCCTTCGGGAACAGCATCTTTTTTCGCCTGTTCCGTCCGAAACTTCCGAGGAACATCTCCAGCCCGATCGCGATCAGCAGAACCGCGCAAACTTGGGTGGTGTAAAAGCCGAGCTGATCGGAAAGAAGCCGCCCGGCGAAAATGCCGGCCAACGGAAGGAAAACGTGAAACATGCCGACGGTCAGGCCGAGGCGGAAAACCTGTTTGATTTTCAACGGAGCCAAACCGAGGCCGAGTCCGACGGAAAAGGCATCCATGCTGACGGCAAAGGCCATGATCGATAAGGTGACCAGCTCTTGGATCAAGAATTCCATTCCCCCCACTCCCCGATGGACAGACCTTATTCCAGCATATGCCCGGAAGCGGGGGTTTAGAAGGAAAGTTTTCGCTTCTCCTTGAATCTGTCCGCCCGCCGAGCCGCCCATAAGGGAGGCCGGGCGAAAGGGGTTTTTCCGCCGAAAGGGGGAAGGCCGGTTTGTGCCGGAAAGGGGCTCGGTCGGGACCCGCAAGGGGAAAGCCCCGGCAAAGGGATTTATCGGAAGAAAAAATTTTCTCCCGGAAGCCGGCAGGCTATCGCCCCGCTTTTCCCATCCGGCGGCCGTTTGCCGTCAAGTCCGAAAAAGGAGCCGCGGATTGCCGCTTTCCGCCCCTTCCGGGACCGCCGATCATCCTTCCCGGATCACCTTGCCCCCCGCCGCTTTGAAGAGCCGGTTCATAACGGCGGCACCGATTCCTTCTTCCTCGAAGGTTTCGGCGAAGATCACATCCACCCCTTCTTCGTCAAAATATCGCAGGCAATCGTACAGCCGCCGGGCCACGGTCGCCAAATCCGCCCGCCTGCCGCAGAGAGCGGCGGCGTCCGCTTCGTAAAAACCGTTCCGCTCCTCCGTCGTTAAGACCCCCACCCGTTTCCCCAAGGACCGCTCCTTTTTGATCAACCCTTGGATGTATTCCTTGCTGCCTTCGACGAGATAAAGGGGAGCCCGGGGGGCATAATGGGTGTACTTCATCCCCGGAGACCGGGGCGCCTTTTCTCCCTCCGGGGAAAAATTCGAACCGCTCCGGACCGGGCCGATGACCTCCTCGATCTTCTCCTTGGAGATGCCGCCGGGCCTTAAGATGGCGGGAAGATCCAAGGTGCAGTCAATGACCGTCGATTCGACGCCGACCCCCGTTTCCCCGCCGTCGACGATTCCGGCGATTTTTCCTTCGAGATCCATCAGGACGTGTTCCGCCTTCGTCGGGCTCGGTTTCCCGGAGCGATTGGCGCTCGGGGCGGCAATCGGAAGCCCGCTCGCCCGGATGAGGGCAAGGGCGACCGGATGATCCGGCATGCGCACGGCCACCGTCGGCAAACCGGCGGTGGCCGCCTCCGACAAAACCCCTTTCCTTTTTTGAAAAACGACCGTCAGCGGTCCCGGCCAAAATGTTTTCATTAATTTTTCCGCTTTGGCGGGCACCTTTTCCACATATTTTTCAAGTTCGGACAGGCTGCTGATATGGATGATGAGCGGATTGTCCGAGGGCCTTCCCTTCGCCGCGTAAATTTTGCCCACGGCGCCGTCGTCGCAGGCATTGGCCCCCAATCCGTAAACCGTTTCCGTCGGGAAGGCCACCAGCTCATTTTGCTGCAGCAAGCGGGCCGCTTCCCGGATGGCTGGATGCCCGGCCAAGTTTTCCACAGATTTATCCACTTTCCATCGTTTCGTTTCCATCCTTCGGTCTCCTTCTGAAGCTTCGCTGAAAATGCCTTTTATATTAGAAATTATAAGCCTTTTTTCGGGGAATGGAAAATCCGGCCCGCCTTGAAAGGAAAAGGAATTGTCCACAATATGTGGATATATTTGCAAATTTTGTGCATAACTCTGTGGATAATTGCCGTTCCGGGAAGATTTATCCACAAAACCCCCGCTTTCCCGCAACGGTTATCCCTGTTTACGAAAAGGGAAAAGCGCTCATCCCTATCCCCGTTCCTCCCCGGAAACCGGAATTTCAATGTATAAGATTGATAGATTTTGTTCATAATGGGTGACGGAAGGGAGAGGAAGCGTATGTGGGGCAAAAAAATACCGGCATTGCCGTTCTTTTTTCTGACCTTAACTTTGGCCGCCATCCTGCAGCTCTATGCGCCGAAGCCGGCCTACGGGGGCCGGGAAGTGATCATCCCGGAGGATGCCATCCGCCTGCGGATTTTGGCCAACAGCAATTCGGAAGAAGACCAGCGGATCAAACGGAAAATCCGGGACGAAGTCAATGCGGAAATCACCCGATGGACGAATCATTTAACTTCCCGCGAAGAAGCGAGGAAGGTCATCGCCGAAAAGCTTCCCGAGATCCGGGCGATCGCCCGGAGGGTCTTGAAAAAGGAAAACCCGTCCCAGGACGTGCAAGTCGTATTGGATAAAGTCTATTTTCCGACAAAATTGTACGGAAACTTTCTGTATCCGGCAGGCCGTTACGAGGCAGTTCTCATCACGATCGGGGAAGGGAAAGGGGCCAATTGGTGGTGCGTCCTGTTTCCGCCCCTCTGCTTTTTGGATTTTTCCAGCGGCGCCGCGGTGAAAAAACCGGACGAAAAGACCGGGGTAAAGGACGGCGGCCGGGAGGAGAGCCGCGGCGAAAAGGCGGAAGACGCGGGCCGGAAAGAAGATGAGGTGGAGGTCAAATTCTTCGTCGTTGAACTGTTTGAAAACATCCGGGATTTTTTCAAAGATTGAAAGCCGCAGCAGGCTTCCTTTCCTGCCGCGGCTTTATACTTGCGGCAAACCCCGGCGGCGTTCCGGTCCCCGGGAAAACGGCAAAGCGGGTGTCCGAATTTGGCAAGGGATCCGGACACCCGCGTTTTTTCAAGACGATTCCCCATGCAAAAAAGCAAAAACCATTCTTTCCTTTCGATTGATGTCCCGTTCGATTTCCACAATCGCTCCGGGAAAAGCCCGTTCGATCAAATCCTTCACCTTATCCCCCTGGCCGTCGCCGATCTCAAAGGCGGCCAGCGCCCGGCTATTGATGACCATAGGAAGCTGGCCGATGATCTTCCTGTAGGCGTCCAGCCCGTCCTCCCCGGCGAAGAGGGCGATCCCCGGCTCATGGTCTTTCACGACATCCGGAAGCTTTTCTTTTTCCCCAAGGGGAATATAGGGCGGATTGGAGACGACCACGTCGAAGGCCTTTTCCCCGAAAAAGGGGGCGAGGAAGTCCCCCTGCCGGAAATCGATGCCGGCGCCATGAAGCTCCGCGTTTTTTGCCGCCACTTTCAGCGCCTCTTCGGAAATATCCGAAGCCGAAACTTCGAGGGCGGGCATCTCCAGGGCGAGGGTGACGGCGATGGCGCCGCTTCCCGTCCCGGCGTCCGCCGCCCGCAAAGGGGAGGTCCCGGAAAAATATTTCCTGATCCTTTCCAACGTCCCGGCCACCAATTCTTCCGTCTCCGGCCGCGGGATCAGGACGTGCCCGTTCACGAAAAATTTCCTTCCGTAAAAATATTCGCAGCCGGTCAAATATTGCACGGGAACCCCGGCGGCATGTTTCCGGACGAGCTCCCGGAATTCTTTTTGCCGCTCCTCCGGCAACTCCATGCGCAGATGGGCGAGCAATTGGTATTTTTCCATTTTCAAGACGTGCTGCAAAAGGATTTCTCCCGCATTTTCGTCACGGCCGCAGGATTTGAACACGGAAGACGCCCAGCGGAGGGCTTCAAAGACCTTCATATTAGCCGAGGTTTTCATTTTGCAGTTTTTTCGCCTGCTCGTCGAGGATCAGCACATCGATGATTTCGTCCAGTTTTCCTTCCAGCACCTGATCCAATTTTTGCAGGGTCAGGCCGACCCTGTGGTCCGTGACGCGGTTTTGCGGAAAATTGTAGGTGCGGATCCTTTCCGACCGGTCGCCCGTTCCGACGGCCGATTTCCGTTTGGCGTCGTATTCGGCCCGGGCTTCTTGCCGATATTTGTCCAGGATGCGGGCGCGCAACACTTTCATGGCCTTCTCTTTATTTTTAATTTGGGATTTTTCGTCCTGGCAGGAAACGACGATTCCCGTCGGGATATGGGTCAAACGGACGGCGGACATGGTCGTATTGACGCTCTGTCCCCCGGGGCCGCTGGAGGCGAAGGTGTCCACCCGGATATCCTTTTCGTTGATCTCCACTTCCACCTCTTCCGCTTCGGGAAGACAGGCGACGGTCGCCGTGGACGTATGGATCCGGCCGCCGGATTCCGTTTCCGGCACCCGTTGGACCCGGTGGGCGCCGTTTTCGTATTTCAATTTGGAATAGGCCCCTTTCCCGTTGATCATAAAAATGATTTCCTTGTAGCCGCCGAGACCGGTCGGATGGGCATCGATCACATCGATTTTCCAGCCCTGGGATTCGGCGTATTTCGTGTACATCCGGAACAAATCGCCGGCGAACAGGGCCGCCTCTTCCCCGCCGGCCGCCCCGCGGATTTCCATGATCACGTTTTTCTCGTCATTCGGATCTTTCGGGATCAATAACAGCTTCAGCTGTTCTTCCAGTCCGGCGATCTTCTCTTCCAAGTCGCCGATTTCTTCTTTCACCATCTCCCGCAGTTCCGGATCCAGTTTTTCTTCCAGCATCGATTTGGCGTCCTGCAGCTGTTTCTTCGCTTCCTTATATTGCCGGTAGGTTTGCACCGTTTCTTCCAAATCCGATTGTTCTTTCGAATATTTCCGCAGCTTTTCCGGATCATTGAGGACTTCCGGGTCGCTCAACAATTCCGTCAGCTTGTCGTATCTGTCCTCGATTGCCTTCAACCGATCAAACATCTGTTTCACCTCCCCGGTTACTTTCCCCCAACAGATCGGAACCGGCTCCCGAACCTTCCCGGCTCCTTCCTGCGAAAGGATGCATCGGCCGCCCGAAAACCGGTCTTTTTCGCAAACGCCCCCTCGGAGGAAAAAATGCAAGGGCAAACCGCCGATGGAAGATGGGGGCCGGCGGATTGCAAACAACAGGAAATAGGATGAAAGGCTGCCCGCTTTGCCGGCGATCCGGAGGAACCGGCCCGATGCCAAAGCCCGGCACGGCGGCGCCCCGTGACCGGGAAGGCGGCGGGGACCCTTCGCCTTTTCCTCCTGCCGAAGTCTCTTTAAGGCGGGAACGGCCCAAAGCCCCCGGTTTTTCCGGCGTCCGTCCGCCGGCGGAAAACGGCCGCCCGCTTTTTTTCGGTCAACGGCCGCTTTCTTCCATGGCCGGCACATTCCGTTTCGGGGCATGGGGGACGTCATGATGGAGCCGGCACCTGGCTTCATAGCTCTCGCTCGCTCCGACAAGAATGACCGGATCGTGGAAGGATGCAGGCTTTCCGTTGATCAGCCTTTGGGTGCGGCTGGCCGGATGTCCGCAAACGGTGCAGACGGCCTGCAGTTTCGTCACCTGTTCAGCCACGGCCATCAGTTTGGGCATCGGACCGAAGGGCTCGCCGCGAAAATCCATGTCCAATCCGGCGATGATCACGCGATACCCTTGATCGGCGAAATCCTGGACGATGGGAACGATGGAATCGTCGAAAAATTGGGCTTCATCGATAGCAATGACATCAATATCCTTCGTGACCAGCGGGATCATTTCTTCCGGACGATTGATCGGTTTGGCGGTCACGGAATTGCCGTTGTGGGAAACCACTTCTTCCTTCTTGTACCTGTCATCGATCGCCGGTTTGAACACGAGGGTCTTTTGCCTGGCCAATTGGCAGCGGCGTATCCTCCTGATCAGTTCCTCCGATTTTCCGGAAAACATGCTCCCGCAAATGACTTCGATCCAACCGCTTTCATTTTTTAAATACATTTTGCCGACTCCTTCCATTATCACGATCCGTGGTTCGTCCGCCGGATTCGCACCGCCGCATTCCTTACCTATCATATTAATCCAAAATTTGAAAGGGCGATACGCCTTTTCGGCGGATTTCAAGAAAAAACAGGCAAGCCAAATCTCCTTGCCTGTTTCATCCGTGCATCTTTAGACGATTCGTCCGCCGCAATATTCGGACGTTATTTTATGCCGTATTTTTTGTTAAAGCGTTCCACGCGCCCGTCTGCAGCAACAAATTTTTGCCGGCCGGTGAAAAACGGATGGCAAGCGGAGCAGACTTCAACCCGCACTTCTTCCTTTGTCGACCCGCTTTCAAATTCGTTGCCGCAAGCGCATCGAACGATCACGCGATGGTATTTGGGATGGATACCCGGTTTCATCCGCACTCAACTCCTTCTGCCCTGGTTTCCTGCAAAACCAGAGTTTTTTCGCTTTTTCGCACACTGCAACTATTATAGCAGGGGGCGGCCCGATTTGCAACAGCGCGCGACCGCCCATGGAAAATCTTACAGAAAAGGATTTGGTTCCCTCGCAGCAAAATCTTGCTGAGCATCTGCAAGGGGATGGGTCAGCCAAAGAATGGGCGGCCCTCCGTCCCCGGCAGGAATTCCCATCGCCGCGGACCCTTCCCGCGGGAGGAAAGGAGTCTTTCCTCCGCCGACGGACCGCCCCAATTGCAATTTCCGCCAAAGCTCCGGTCAAAAAAGAATAAACCTTCGGTGCAAAACCCCGGAGTTTTTCCTCATCCGCGTTCCGGAACCTCGCCGGCCTTCGGAAAGCTTCCGGCAAGGCGATTTCCTGAAAGGGCCGCCAAGTCCGGCCCCTTCCCCGGGAACCTCCGCCGGACTCCGGAAAGGCAGGGGGTTCAGGCCCCGTTCCGCCTGCCTTTTAATTCTTCGCTGACGACTTCGATAAATTCCGCATTGGATTTGGTCGCCATCAGCTTCCGGATCAGCTTTTCGGCAAAATCCGGGGAGTCGCTCATCGATTTCCGGATCGCCCAGACGATCTCCAAATGGGATTTGGGGAGCAGGAGTTCCTCTTTCCTCGTTCCCGAACGGCGGATGTCGATGGCCGGGAAAATCCGCCGTTCCGCCAGGGAACGATCCAAATGCAGCTCCATGTTTCCCGTCCCTTTAAACTCTTCGTAAATGACATCGTCCATCCTCGATCCGGTGTCGATCAGCGCAGTTGCCAAAATCGTCAGGCTGCCGCCTTCCTCGATGTTTCTGGCGGCTCCGAAAAACCGCTTCGGCCGGTGGAAGGCGGCCGGATCGATCCCGCCGGACAACGTGCGTCCGCTCGGGGGGATCACCAGGTTATAGGCGCGGGCCAGGCGGGTGATGCTGTCCATCAGGATGATCACGTCCCGCTTATGTTCGACGAGGCGCATCGCCCTTTCCAAGACGAGCTCCGCCACTTTAATGTGGTTTTCCGGAACTTCATCGAAGGTGGAGCTGACCACTTCCGCGTCCACGGAACGTTCGATGTCCGTCACTTCTTCCGGCCGTTCGTCGATCAAAAGGACGATGAGTTCGGCTTCCGGATGATTGGTGGTGATGCTGTTGGCGATCTGCTTCAGGAGCATCGTTTTCCCCGCCTTCGGCGGAGCCACAATCAATCCACGCTGGCCGAAACCGACCGGGGTAATCAGATCCATGATCCGGGTGGAGATGATGTCCGGTTCCGTTTCCAGCTTGATTTGCCGGTTCGGATAGAGGGGGGTCAAGGCCGGGAAGTGGACCCGTTCTTTCGCGACTTCCGGATCTTCGCCGTTCACCGCTTCCACGTGAAGAAGGCCGAAGTACCGTTCGTTTTCCTTGGGGGGCCTTACCTTCCCCGACACCTTATCCCCGTTTCTTAAATCAAACCGGCGGATTTGCGAGGCGGAGATATAAATATCTTCCGAACTCGGAGAATAGTTGATCGGCCGCAAAAAGCCGAACCCTTCGGTAGGGATGATCTCCAGAACGCCCTCCATAAAAAAATATCCTTCTTTTTCCGCCCGCGCCTTCAATATGGCGAAAATCAGTTCTTTTTTCGTCAATTTGCTGTAATAGGAAATTTGGTATTTCTTCGCCAATTCGTACAATTCTTTTAACTTCATGTTTTCCAAGGTGGAAATATTCATATTGGCATCTTCCAAATCGTTCACCACACTTTTATTCAATTGTTACAATCCGTTTATGGAATAGGGTTTTCGGAATGATGAAGGGAAAGGGAAGCAGGTCTTTTGAATCGCTTTCGGAGGCAAGTTCCGGCAAAGGATCGGCCGCCTGTCAGTAAAATTTCGGAAATGAAAAAAGAAAACAAACATCATGGGAACCGTGCAGCAGAGGGATAACCGTTCTTTTTCTTTAATCACCATTTCATTATATAAAGCAAACATGGCCGTGTAAAGGACAAAGATCCAAAAAAATTATACTTTTTCAGACAGTATTGCACAATTCCCGCCATTTCATCCCAAAGGCCTTGTCAAAAATTCCGCGGCCGCGGCAAATCGGTCATATTTGTAGGAAGGATCCTGTGGAGAAACGGCATGGCGGCGGAGATGGGGAAAGGGATCCCGGCGTCGGAAACACCGGCATCCGGAAAGGAAAATCCGAGGAAGGGAAATCCAAGGGAAAGATTATTTCATGACGAGGTTCGGTTTCTTCTTTAAACTGTGCCTGCCTTCAATGAACCGGACGGTGCCCGATTTCGCCCGCATGACGACGGAATGGGTCAACCCGTAGGAGCCTTTGTATTGGACGCCCCGCAGAAGTTCGCCGTCGGTGACTCCCGTCGCGGCGAAGATGGCGTCGTCGCCGGAGACGAGATCCTCCATCCGCAGCACTTTGCCGACGTCAAGACCCATCCGTTTGCACCTTTCCACTTCCTGGTCGTTTTGCGGCACGAGGCGGCCCTGAATTTCACCGCCGAGGCATTTTAAAGCGACCGCGGCCAATACCCCTTCCGGCGCGCCGCCGATGCCGAATAAAATGTCCACGCCCGTATGGTCGAAGGCCGTATTGATCGCCGCCGCCACATCCCCGTCGTTGATCAGTTTGATCCTCGCTCCGGCATCCCGCAGCCGCTGGATGAGTTCCGCGTGCCTCGGGCGGTTTAACACGGTGGCGACCACGTCTTCCACGTCCTTGTTTTTCGCCTTCGCCACGGCCTTCAAATTGTCTTCCACCGACGCGTCAATGTCAATTTGCCCGACCGCTTCCGGCCCCACGGCGATCTTTTCCATGTACATATCGGGGGCATGGAGCAGGCTTCCGTGATCGGCCACGGCGACAACGGCCAGGGCATTCCAGCCCCCCGACGCGACGATATTGGTCCCTTCCAAAGGATCGACGGCCACATCCACCCGGGGACCGTAGCCGTTGCCCAGTTTTTCGCCGATGTAAAGCATCGGTGCTTCATCCATTTCCCCTTCGCCGATGACGACCGTGCCCTTCATCGGCACCGTGTCGAATACGTCGCGCATCGCCTTGGTGGCCGCATCATCGGCCTCATTCTTCTTTCCCCTGCCCATCCACCGGGAAGAAGCGAGGGCTGCGGCTTCCGTGACGCGGACCAACTCGAGGGATAAACTTCTGTCCATCTTTTTTCCTCCCCCACCAAAAAACAGTATAACACAATCGTATATATATTGTACCACAATTAGAAAGGGGGAGGGGAAAATATCTCCCGGATTTTGAAAAAATTTCAGGGAGGGATCAGGAGCTTTGCATCTGCTCCGCTTCCTGTTCCGTCATCTCTTCCCGCCAAATTTCCGCGCCGATGCCTTGCAATTTTTCCACGAGATTGCTGTATCCCCGGTCGATATGTTCCACGCCGGAGATCTCCGTCACCCCCTCCGCCATGAGCCCGGCGACGACGAGGGATGCCCCGGCCCGCAGGTCGGTGGCCCTGACTTTCGCCCCGTGCAGCTGGACCGGCCCCTTAATGAGGGCGGATCCCCCTTCCACCTTGATGGATGCGTTCATTCTCCGCAATTCGTCCACATGCTTAAACCGGGAAGGGTAAATGGTATCGGTGACCACGCTTGTTCCGTCCGCCTTCGTCAAAAGGGCCGTGATCGGCTGCTGCAGATCGGTGGGGAATCCGGGATATACGAGGGTTTTAATATCCACCGGCTTCAACTTTTCCGGCCGGGCGATAAAGATTTGATCGTTTCCCGTTTCCACATGGACGCCCATCTCCCGCAGCTTGGCGATGACCGATTCCAAATGGAGGGGTATGACGTTGTCGATGACGACGCCATCGCCCATGGCTGCCGCAAGAATCATGTATGTACCCGCTTCGATCCGGTCGGGAATAATCGTATGGCGGCATCCGGACAGCCGTTCGACCCCGTCGATCCGGATGACGTCCGTCCCCGCTCCTTTTATTTTCGCCCCCATGTTGTTCAACAAAGTGGCCACATCGATGATCTCCGGTTCTTTCGCGGCGTTTTCGATGATCGTCCGCCCTTTGGCGCGGACGGCCGCCAGCATGATGTTGATCGTGGCGCCGACGCTGACCACGTCCAAATAAATCCGGGCGCCGGTCAGCTCTTCCGCCCTCAAATAGATGGCGCCTTGTTCGTTCGTCACCTTGGCCCCCAGCGCCTCAAAACCTTTGATATGCTGATCGATCGGACGGGGGCCGAGGAAACATCCGCCCGGCAGGCCGATGACCGCCTGCTTGAAGCGTCCGAGCATGGCGCCCATCAAATAGTAGGAAGCGCGGAGTTTTTTCACCCTTCCGTTCGGGAGCGGCATCGGGATCATGCGGGCAGGGTCGATAATCATATCCGAACCGCGGACTTCCACTTTGCCGCCGATTTCTTCCAATAGCCCCTTCAAGATCTCCACATCGGATATCTTCGGCACCCCTTCGATGGTGACGGGGGAATCGGCAAGAATGGCCGCGGGAATCAGCGCGACAGCGCTGTTTTTCGCTTCGCTGACCCGAATATGTCCTTTTAGCGTCCGCCCTCCAACGATCTTTAGTTTTTCCATGGCAATCTCCCTTCGTCTATCATCCGAACCGTTTTCAAAATGCCCGCCGGCCGTGCGGCCGGTCCGGGCCCGTATCTTCCGCATCGTCCAGAAAATCGGTGAAAGGCAAGGAAATTTGCGAAAAACTTTGCCTCTTCTTAATATAGAACTTTTTAAAAAAGGAAGCAATCGGTAATGTTGGAACCGATTGCTTCTGCTGGAAACGGGCGAAGATTGAAAAATACAACGGCATCGAAATATATCTTTGTCATCTCCCGACCCGGCCGGCCGGAAGACGGATCATCCGCAGCCGGATCCGGAGGCCTATTCTTTCGCTTTTTCCCAATCCGCCAAAAATCTTTCAATGCCGATATCCGTCAGCGGATGCTTGATCATTTGCATCAGCACCTTATAGGGGACCGTGGCGATGTGCGCCCCCCGCTTTGCGGCTTCGGTCACATGGACCGGATGGCGGATGGATGCGGCGATGATCTCGGTTTCGATATCGTGCAGGGCAAAAATTTCCGCAATGTCGGAAATTAAGTCGAGCCCGTTATGGCCGATGTCGTCCAGGCGGCCCAGGAAAGGAGACACATAGGTCGCGCCGGCCCGCGCCGCCAGGAGGGCCTGGTTCGCGCTGAAAACGAGGGTCACGTTCGTCCGGATCCCTTCTTTGGAAAAGGCGGAAACCGCCTTTAACCCTTCCGCCGTCATCGGCACTTTGATCGTGATGTTCGGGGCGATGGCCGCCAGTTCCCTGCCTTCCCGCAGCATCCCTTCCGCATCGAGGGAAATGACTTCCGCGCTGACCGATCCGCTGACGATGGCGGTAATTTCCTTCAACCGGTCGTGGAACGAAACGTTTTCCTTGGCGACGAGGGAAGGATTGGTCGTCACCCCGTCGATCACGCCCAGCGCGTAGGCCGTCCGGATCTCGTCAATATTCGCCGTGTCGAGAAAAAATTTCATGGTCATCAGCCTCCGTTCGTTTTGGGTTCCCCTTTCGGAAGACCTTTGCAGGGTGCGAAATCCGCCGCCTGCTTTTCCGTCTTTATTCCGCTTTGCCGCTGGATCCGAATTCCCGCATCTTTCCGATGACCGTTTCTTTGATGGCTTCCCTTGCCGGACCCAGGTATTTCCGCGGATCATACAATTCGGGATTGGCCGCCAGCACTTCCCGGACTTTTTTCGCGGATGCGATTTGGTTTTCCGTGTTGACGTTAATCTTTGCCGTTCCTAAAGAAATGGCCTTTTGAATATCCTTCGTGGGGATGCCCGTACCGCCGTGAAGCACCAGCGGCAAACCGGTCCGTCTGCTGATTTCTTCCATTTCTTTAAAGCCGAGTTTCGGTTCGCCTTTATACGGGCCGTGAACGGATCCTAAAGCGGGCGCCAAGCAGTCGATCCCGGTGCGTTTGGCAAGGGCCTCGCACTCATCCGGATTGGCGTAAATAATCCCTTGTCCGACCACATCATCTTCCTGCCCGCCGACGATGCCGAGTTCCGCTTCCACGGAGACGCCGTGCAAATGGGCCAGCTCCACCACTTTGGAGGTCAATGCCACGTTTTCTTCAAAGGGTTTGTGGGAGGCGTCGATCATCACGGAAGTGAATCCCGCGTGGATCGCCTTGGCACAGGATTCGAAACTGGAACCGTGATCCAGGTGAAGGGCGACCGGGACGGTGATCTTATATTCTTCCATCAGGGCTTTCACCATCGCGGCGACGACCTTGTAGCCCCCCATGTAGCGTCCGGCCCCTTCCGACACGCCGAGAATCACCGGGGATTTTTCCTCCTGGGCCGCCTGCAAAATCGCCTGGGTGAATTCCAGATTGTTCAAGTTAAATTGTCCGACCGCATACTTTTCGGCTTTTGCTTTTTTCAACATTTCCGTCATCGAGACTAAAGGCATCCTGGTTCCTCCTTATCGAGATTTCCTAATGATTCAAGCCGAAGGGGTGGCTGGGAAAAAATTAAGAATATTATTATTATTTATCATACCAAACCCTTTATCATTTTACCATGGATCCCGTGTTTTCATGAAAGAAACATTTGAACAGTTTGAGAAAAGGGCAGATGATGGAAGAAATAAGCGTGCCGGCGGGCGGATCAGGCCCCCAGGCGATTTTTTACTTCCCGGACCAGCTGATCGATGTCAAAGGGTTTCGTGAAGGACGTGAGGGCGCCCAGCTCCAGCGCTTCTTCGATGATGTCCAGTTCTTCGTAGGCCGTCATGATGATGACTTTAATATCCGGGCTGATCTTTTTCAAGTTCTCCAAAATTTCCAAACCGTCCATGCCGGGGATTTTCATGTCCAGCAAAACGAGGTCGGGATTTTCCGTTTTCACGAGTTCGATCGCGTTCGGCCCGTTGGCTGCCTCGAAGGTCCGATAACCCTCCCTTTGAAAGACTTCTCTCAATAAAATCCGGATGCCGAATTGATCATCGACAATAACGATTTTTTTGCTCATTCTCCATATCCTTTCCGTAAAATGCGTTTTTCCAATTTGAACAATTCGACAAATCCGGAAAGATAACCTGCAATTCCGGCAATAATTCCTACTTTTTCTAATCATTCTTGCATCCTCCCGGATATTTTTTGCTAAAATACTTGATAAAATATGGAGGGAGGGGTCTACCGTGCTGAAAATTTTTACCACCCAATTGATCGGACGCCTGAAGAAGATCGAAGACAGCGCAGAATTTTCATTGGAAGATGCCGCCAGACTGCTGGCCCAGGCCCTTGTCGGCGAAGGGCATATCTATCTGTATGGGGATAAGGAAATGAAGGGCGTATATCATGAAGCTTCCCAGGGACAGGAACCTTTGGCGAAATTGAAGGAACTGACGCCCGAATCGGTCCATGAACTCCATCCGGCGGACCGGGTCATCGTGTTCACCCGCTACGCCAACGACGAAGAGGCATTGAAAATCGGGCATGCCTTGGCGGAAAAGGACATCCCGTTTGTGGCCGTATCATCCCATGCCTTGCAGCCGAATCCGGCCGCGGACAAGGATTTGTCGACCATCGCCGACGTGTTCATCCCCCTCCATGTGGAAAAGGGGCTCGTCCCGACGGAAACCGGAGGAAGAACCGGATACCCGCATCTGATTTGCGCCCTTTATGTTTATCATAATATCAAATTGCTGATCGACGAGATCCTGGAAGAATCGGAATGACAGGAGGCCGTACATGTGGGAAGAATCGAGGGGAAAAAGGGAAGCCTGAAAGACGGAAGGGTTTTCGCCGTCCGCACCGCCCTTCCTTCCGACGGGGAAAAGGTTTTGGCCTACATGAAGGAAATATTGGCGGAATCTCCCTTCCTTGTCACAACACCGGAGGAATTGATGATGTCCGTCGAAGAGGAAAAACGGCATTTGCAACAGATGGCGGATGATCCGGACCGGCTGGCCATCGTGGCCGAATGGGAAGGGGAAATCATCGGATTTTTGGATTTTCACGGTGGGAAGAAAAAGCGGCTGAACCATCAAGGTTCCTTCGGGATGAGCGTCCGTTCCGGCTTCCGCGGCCAGGGCGTGGGCAAAGCGCTGCTGGGCTGCCTCATCGGCTGGGCGGAAAACCATCCCCGCTTGGAAAAGATCAATCTCGAAGTTTTCGCCCGGAACAGGGCAGCGATCGGCTTATATGAATCTTTCGGCTTTACGGTGGAAGGAAAAAAAAGAAAGGAGATCAAACGGGAAGACGGAAGCTACGAGGATCTCATCCTGATGGCCCGCTTCTTGGATCCGAAGCCGGGCGCGGCGGATTGAACGGCAAACGCCCAATAATTTCTTGCGGCTCAAATCCCGACGGTGAAGGCCGACGGTTTCCCGGGATCTTGCGGATTCCGGGGAATTTTTTTATCCGGACCCGCCCTTTCCGGACAAAAAACGGTTCCGGGCTGATGAACCGAATGGCAAGGGCATTTTTAAACGCCCCCCATCACGCTTCCGGCCGGCGTCCGGAAGCCCCTATCAAATCGGGGGGTCCCTGGTTTTTCAAGCCTGATGGCCGTCCGCGCCGGGAAAGCCTTCAAAAGAAACCGGAAACTTTTCTTCGGCACGGGGAAACCCGCCGATGAAGTCTCTTCTTCCCGTTGCCGCGCGGGCCCGAATCCTTTCCGCGGGTCCCTTCAAAAAGGGAGAATCCTGTCGAAAGCTTTGAAGCTGCATGAGACGGTATTTTATTGGCTTATACGCTTGTTACCTTGGTGCTGGTTGAACAAACTAGCACCAAGAGATTATTTAGATGATGAAAATTTAAGATTTCCTGATTTTGATATAACTTTAACGCTTGCACGACCAGAACCTATTACTCCTTGAACCTGGTTTTCTTTTTGGATCATGTATTTAAAATTGTCTATATTTACAAAAGACACTTCACCGGTATGACTAGAGAAATCCAATTTAATATCATTAGGTTTCTCCTGCGAAATTAAATATATGTTTCCACTATCTGTTTGTATATTTATGGAGTTCTTGATTTTTTCGCTATTGATATCTATATCTCCAGAACCACTCTCTACATGTAACGTTTGTGTATTCACATTTGATATCATCATATCACCTGAACTAGTTTTCATCTTACTATTTCCGGCAATGCTTTTATCTATAACAATATTTCCAGAAGATGTTTTAAGTAATAAATCATTTTTTGCTACAATGCCACTCATGTCAATCGTCCCGGATTTTGTATGAATGTCTATTGTTCGGCAATTAATATCTTTTATCTTGATATCCCCAGATAGAGAACTAACTATCAAGTTAACCAATTGAACAGGTACAAATATTTTAAGTTCCAGCTCAGTTCGATCTTTCGAAATTTTAAAAGAATCTTGATATTTTGCTTCTACTTTTAATCTCCTATGATCTAATTTAGAAGAAAAATATATATCTTTTTTATTTTCAACTTTACCACTTAGATACAACTTAATATTTTCCTTATCGTTTTGAACAATGACATGGGTGTTAATTGAATTAGTATCAATCTTTAAAGAGCTAACCTTACTCGCCTCAACGATTTTATGCTCATTGATATGATAACTTTTTTCACTAGCTGTAGAATATTTATACCATGTAACTAGCGAACCAATACAACCAACAAGAATTAACAAGACGATTATTCCCGTCTTTTTTATCTTCACTCTTCACTCACACCCTAACAAATAAAAGCTCCTAATTTGAGGCCTTTTTGACGACGCGGCGGGATTCACTTCATGTTACGGCCTGGCATGTTGCTCGCCCTGTCTCCGACAGGTACTTTCGTCGATGCGCTTCTGCGCGCAGATTTCTCCGTACCTAGGCTCCCGGTTGCGGGGGGCTTGGCCCCTCCCGCGACCGGACTTCCGCCGGCCAGAAGATGCGCACTTTTCTGGGCACGCGGCGCAAAAAATGGGCTTCCTTTCGGAAGCCCGCATGATGGCGTCATTCGCCCGCCGTCCGGTTTTCTTTATGGTTTAATGCGGAACGGATAAACTCCCGGAACAAGGGATGGGGCCTTGTCGGCCGGGATTTGAATTCGGGATGGAACTGGCAGGCCACGAACCAAGGGTGGTCCTCCAATTCGATGATTTCCACCAGGCGCTCATCGGGACTCAGTCCGGAAAAGACGAATCCCTTGCTTTCGAAAAGTTCCCGGAATTCATTGTTAAATTCGTAGCGGTGGCGGTGGCGTTCGTAGACCACCTCATCCTGGTACGCCGCAAAGGCCTTCGTGTTTTCCTTCAATTTGCAGGGATATAAGCCCAGCCGCAGCGTTCCTCCCTTTTCTTCAATCTCCTTCTGTTCGGGGAGCAAGTCGATGACCGGATAGGGGGTTTCCGGGTTGATTTCCGAAGAATGGGCCCCTTCCAAGCCGGCCACGTGGCGGGCGAATTCCACGGAAGCCATCTGCATGCCCAAACAAATGCCGAAGAAGGGGATTTTATTTTCCCGGGCGTATTTGATCGCCAAAATCTTCCCTTCGATGCCCCGGTCGCCGAATCCGCCGGGAACGAGGATGCCGTCGGCTCCCTTGAGCTCGTCCGCACAGTTTTCCTCCGTCAAAAATTCCGAATTGACCCATTGGACCTGGACGTCGGCGTCAAACCGGTAGCCGGCGTGGCGCAGCGATTCGACAACGGAAATATAGGCGTCCTGCAGTTCGACATATTTCCCGACGAGGGCGATGCGAACGGTTTTCGACAAGTTTCTTATTTTTTCGATCAGCTGCTCCCAGTCGCGCAAATCCGGTTCCTTCGTGGCCAGGCCGAAATGCCGGCAGACGATCTCATCAAACCCCTGTTCCTTCAAGGCGAGGGGGACGGAATACAGGATGTCCGCATCCCTGGATTCAATGACCGCTTCTTTGTCGATGTCGCAAAAGAGGGCGATTTTGTCCCTCATGTCTTCAGAGATCGGATGTTCCGTCCGGAGGACGATGATGTTCGGCTGGATGCCGAGGCTGCGCAATTCTTTGACGCTGTGCTGCGTCGGCTTCGTCTTCATTTCCCCCGCCGCCTTAATGTAGGGAACGAGGGTGCAATGGATGTACAGGACCCGATCCGGCCCCACATCGCTTTTCATCTGCCGGATCGCCTCCAAAAAGGGCAGGGATTCGATGTCGCCGACGGTGCCGCCGATCTCGGTGATCACCACGTCCGCCTTCGTCTCCTTACCCGCCTGAAAGACCCGATCCTTAATTTCATTGGTAATGTGGGGAATGACTTGGACCGTAGCGCCCAAATAATCGCCGCGGCGCTCCTTCTTCAAGACCGAAGAATAAATTTTCCCCGTCGTCACATTGGAATATTTGTTCAGATTGATGTCGATGAAACGCTCATAGTGGCCGAGATCCAAATCCGTTTCCGCCCCGTCGTCGGTGACGAATACTTCCCCGTGCTGATAGGGGCTCATCGTGCCGGGATCGACGTTGATATAAGGGTCGAATTTTTGGATGGTGACCTTGAGCCCCCGTTTTTTCAACAGCAATCCCAAGGAAGCGGCGATGATCCCTTTTCCCAATGATGATACGACGCCGCCGGTTACAAATACATACTTCGTCATCCATGTTTCCTCCTTTTCATTCATCGCCCGCAATGCATGCAAAAAAATAAAAAACTCCGCTTACTCATCGTAAGGGAGCATATCCGTTTTTCATGCCGATAGGTTTTAAAAAAATAGTGCCCAGTCCAAATAATACAAACAGAATGAAAAAAAGTCAAGGCAAGGATAGGATAAGGCGCCTCCCCGTTGAATGGCCCTTGCCGGGAAAAATTTTCCCGCGGGAATCCTTCCGTCATCAAAGCGGTCCGGAAGGCGCCGGATCATTCCTCTTCCTCTTCGCCGCCGATCAAAAGGTCATCGTCCAGGTCCTCATCCAGCAAAAGATCTTCGTCTTCGTCATCGAGGCCGGCGGGGAAATCCTCGTCTTCCGCTTCGGGATCCAAAACATCATCGTCATCCAAATAGTCTTCGTCCAATTCGTCATATTCGTCCAGTTCTTCCTCATAGACGAGATCTTCTTCCTCATATTGATCCAGATCGTCGAGGCCTTCATCCTCATCGAGTTTCGCCTTTTTCTTCGAACGGACGGTCGGGACGATTTCGTCTTCGATCTGGTCGACCGGAAACCAGCTCTTGATCCCCCATGTGTTGCCGCCGATGTTCAGGAATTTCCCTTCGATGTTCAGATCGGTGTAAAATTGGGCGGCAATTTCTTCCTTTTTCTCTTCGGGCATCCCGAGGAGGGCGGCGACTTCGTCGAGCAGCTCCCGGAAGGGCAGGGGCTGTTTCTTCTCCGACAAGATTTCGTAGGCGATTTCCGTCAACGACATTTCTTCCAATTCTTGTTTATCCAATTGTTTGATGCTCACCATTCACACTCCCTTTCGTTTCGGTTTCCGTCAGGCGGTCATCCGCGCATCATGAAACAAGCGAAGGATAATACCCATTATAAACAAACGGCAGGGGTTTATGCCAGTTGCACTCAGGTTTTTCCATTTTTTTCGTACCATCCGTCCTTCTTTTGTTCGTTTGATTTATTGTTCCAAACTTTCCAGGCCAATCCGATAAAAACAATGGACAAAAGAAGAAAGGGAATGGCCCCCAACTGTTTATTATAAAAAAATGAAACGAGAAAGAACAACGAAGACAAAATGATGATGGTGACGATGATTTTCAACGTTCCTTTCACTTCCTGATCAACAAAATGGCCGTCTGGCGACAGGCGGTTTATCCGGAAAACGCTCCGTTCATGCCGCAATATGTAAGATCGGAAAAAACTTCAATGATGCCCGGTCAAGGACGGACGCCCGTGGGCATCGGCCTTCGGCCGGGCGGACGAAAGCATCCGCGGACAGCGGACAGGCGCTCTCTTTCACTTCCCGGACTCCGTCCGATGCCATATTTCTTCTATTTATTATAATGAAAATCGCAAACTTATAGTATATTTTTCTCGCGGAAAAAGGGAAGCCGGCGGACGACGCCGGCCGGAAAACCTGGAGGGACGGCCGATCCCCCGGATCCGCGGGGATCGGATGGCCCATTATGCTCGATTTTTGTTTCCTTTCTTTAATTGTTTACGCTTCTTGGAACACTCGCCGCCAAAGCATTTCGCCGCGGGAGAAGGCATCGTCATTGGAAAATTTGATGGTTTGTTCCTTCATCAAATATTCCGCCGGTATTGGCCGCCGACCTCGTACAGGGCTTTCGTAATCTGGCCGAGGCTGGCCACCTTCACCGTCTCCATCAGCTCGGCGAAAATGTTTCCGCCGCTTCTGGCCGTCTCCTTCAGCCGTTCCAGGGCCGCTTCTGCTTCCCCCTTATGTTTTTCCTGGAATTCCCGCAAATTTTTAATCTGCAAATCCTTTTCTTCCTTCGTCGCCCGGGCGAGCGGCAATTCGTCCAGCTCTTCCTCGGCCTCCCGGTTCGGGTTCAAAAAGGTATTCACCCCGATGATCGGCAGCTCCCCGGAATGCTTCTTCGTTTCGTACAGCATCGATTCGTCCTGGATTTTCCCGCGCTGGTACTGGCTTTCCATCGCGCCCAAAACGCCGCCGCGGTCGTTGATCCGCTCGAATTCCATCAGCACCGCTTCCTCGACGAGATCCGTCAATTCTTCTATGATAAAGGATCCTTGCAGCGGGTTTTCGTTTTTGGCGAGGCCGTATTCCTTCGTGATGATCAGTTGGATGGCCATCGCCCGGCGCACCGATTCCTCCGTCGGCGTCGTGATCGCCTCGTCGTAGGCGTTCGTATGCAGGGAATTGCAGTTATCGTAAATGGCCATCAGCGCCTGCAGCGTCGTCCGGATGTCGTTGAAGTCGATCTCCTGGGCATGCAGGGAACGTCCCGAGGTCTGAATATGGTATTTCAACTTCTGGCTCCGCTCGTTCGCCCCGTATTTTTCCTTCATGACGATGGCCCAAATCCTCCTGGCGACCCGGCCGATGACGCTGTATTCCGGATCGAGGCCGTTGGAAAAGAAGAAGGACAGGTTCGGCGCGAAATCGTCCACATGCATCCCGCGGCTCAAATAATACTCCACATAGGTGAATCCGTTGGCCAGGGTGAAGGCGAGCTGGGTGATCGGGTTCGCGCCCGCCTCGGCGATATGGTAGCCGGAGATGGAAACGGAATAATAGTTCTTCACTTTGTGATCGATGAAATACTGCTGAATGTCGCCCATCATCCTTAAGGCGAACTCCGTGGAAAAAATGCACGTGTTCTGCCCCTGATCCTCCTTCAAGATATCGGCCTGGACCGTCCCCCGGACCGTCGACAGGGTCCTCGCCTTCACTTCCTCGTATTCTTCCTCCGTCAGCTTCCGGCCCAATTCCTTTTCCCTCTTTTCCACCTGCTGGTCGATGGCCGTATTCATGAACATGGCGAGCAGAATGGGAGCCGGCCCGTTGATCGTCATGGAAACGGAGGTCAGCGGATCGCACAAATCGAAGCCGGCGTACAATTTTTTCATGTCGTCCAGGGTGCAAACGCTTACGCCGCTCTCCCCGATTTTCCCGTAAATGTCCGGCCGGGTGTCGGGATCTTCCCCGTACAGGGTGACCGAATCGAAGGCGGTGGAAAGGCGTTTCGCCCGGTCGTCCTTGCACAGGTAATGGAACCGGCGGTTCGTCCGTTCCGGCGTCCCTTCCCCGGCAAATTGCCGCTTCGGGTCCTCCTCCTTCCGCTTGAAGGGGAAAACCCCGGCGGTATAGGGGAAAGCCCCCGGCACATTTTCTTTATAGACCCAGCGCAAAATTTCCCCGTAATCCTTAAACTTCGGCAGGGCCACCTTCGGGATGAAAAGCCCGGAGAGGGTTTCGCTCTTCAATTCGGTGACGATCTCCCGGCCGCGGATTTGGGTGACGAACCGGTCGCCGTTGTATTTTTCTTTCAAATCCTCCCAGTTTTCCAAGATCCGCTTCGATTCCGGAGACAGCTTTTCCTCCGTCTCCTTCCGCATCTTTTCCAGTTCTTCGATGACGAGGGGATTCGTCTTCCTTTCCCTGGCCAGGGCCAGCGCCCCTTCGATTTGGAACAGCCGGCGGGCGATCCGTACCTGCTCCTCCGCCCTTTTATGGTAATTCCGGACCGTGTCGGCGATCTCCCGCAAATAATAACGGCGGTTCGGGGGAATGATCACATGCCGGTTCCGGACATCCTCATTTCCGGAGTAACGGGTTTTGTAGCTCGTGCCGAAGGTTTCATTGATCTTGTCCACCAGCGCCTTGAACAAGTTGTTCACGCCCGGGTCGTTGAATTGGCTGGCGATCGTTCCGTAAACCGGCATTTCTTCGTAGCTCCGGCCGAACAGGCCGCGGCTTCGTTGATATTGCTTCTGCACAAGGCGTTTCGCGTCCTCGGAACCCGTCCGGTCAAATTTGTTGATGACGACAAAATCGGCATAATCGATCATGTCGATCTTTTCCAGCTGGGACGGCGCGCCGAACTCGCTGGTCATCACATACAGGGAAATGTCGCTGATCGCAGCGATTTCCGCGTCCCCTTGGCCGATGCCGCTCGTCTCGACGATGATCAAATCAAAATCCGCCGCTTTGACGATCGACAGGGCGTCCTTGATCGCCAAAGAAAGTTCGCTCCGCGACTTTCTCGTGGCCAGGCTGCGCATGTAAACCCGGGGATTGAAAATGGCGTTCATGCGGATCCGGTCCCCGAGCAGCGCCCCGCCGGTCTTTTGTTTCGTCGGGTCAACGGAGAGAATGGCGATCTTCATAGCTTGGATTTCATTGAGGAACCGGCGGACGAGTTCGTCCGTCAAAGAGCTTTTTCCCGCTCCCCCGGTGCCGGTAATGCCGAGCACCGGAATCTTTTTTTCCATGCGTTTGATTTCCTGCAAAACCGCCGGCGTCTCCCCCGGCTCCTTCCCGGTTTCCAGCTCGGCCAAGGTGATCAGTCTGGCGATCACCCGCGGGTCGCCCCTTTTCAATTCCTCCGGCCGGAAGGAAATTTTTCCGGAGACCGTCGGGAAATCGCATTTTTCCAGCATGTAATTGATCATGCCTTGCAGCCCCATCTTCCTCCCGTCATCGGGGGAAAAAATCTTTTCGATGCCGTATTCTTCCAGCTCGCGGATCTCCCTCGGGATGATCACGCCGCCGCCGCCGCCGAAAATCTTGATGTGGGAAGCGCCCTTTTCCCGGAGCAGATCGTACATGTATTTGAAAAATTCCATATGCCCGCCTTGATAGGATGAAACGGCGATGCCCTGCACATCTTCCTGGATGGCGGCGCTGACGATTTCCTCCACGGAACGGTTATGACCGAGGTGGATCACCTCCGCTCCGCTCGCCTGGAGGATGCGCCTCATGATGTTGATCGCCGCGTCATGGCCGTCAAAAAGGCTTGAAGCGGTCACGAAACGGACCGGATGTTTCGGTTTGTAAACCTCCGGCTGATGATCTTCCGTTTTATAAGCCTCCGTTGCCATCGCTTTCTCCTCCCCTTTGTCCGTCGTCGGTCGCGATTCCGTTTTTTCCGGATTTGCCGGTGATCCCGGCTTTTCGCTTCCCCTTTGTAATGGAAAAATACCCCTTTGTCTGACCTTTTGGAAGCGGGTCCGACGGGAAGCCAAAAACCTCCTTAAGACCCGCAATTTGCAGTCCGGATCCGATCGGGCCAGCCCGTTTTTGCTTGCTCACCGCTTATGACCCGCAATTTACCAGTCCGGATCCCTTGGAAACGGTTCGATCCGGTGGAAACCCCGTGCCCCTTCCTTTGCCTTCCCCGCGGAAATCCCATGACCCGGCGGAAGGTTTTTTTCATGGTTTTCGGCGTTCATCCCTTGATCCGGCGGACGGGTTTTAGCCGCCGCAAGATTCCGGAAAAGGGACGTGCCCTCCTTTCCCCGCAGGCGCCTTACCCCTTTTTCGGCGGATCCGGGCACAGGGCGTTGAGCAAAAAACGGGTTTGCAGCTCGGTGTATTCCTCCAACGTATATTGCTTTCTTAACGCCCAGCGGCGGAAGGCCCACATCTGCCCTTGGACGACGATGTTATGGGCGGCAAGCCGCACGGCCGGTTCCGGGACGTCCAATCCTTCACTCCGGACGAAGGCGCGGATCATGTCGACGAAAATCTCCACCATCTCCAGCTCTTTGTTCAGCACATGGGGCAGGGCTTCCTTCGACAAGGATTTCGCCTCCTGGTACATGACCAGGACCTCGTCCTGCATTTCATCCATGATCTTGAAATAAGCGGCGATCCCCTTTTTTAACGTTTCCGCGGTCACCCGCCGATACTGCAGCCGCCCGCGGAGCCGCCATTGCACCTCATCGTAAATCTGGTCGCAAACGAGGTACAAAATGTCCTCCTTTTTCCGGATGTATTCATAGAGGGTACCGATGCTGAAACCGGAGGCATGGGCGATCTCCCGCGTCGTCGCCCGGTGGAATCCCTTTTCTTTGAACAGGGATACGGCCCCCTTGATCATTTGTTCCCTTCGGATCCGGATCAATTCTTCGTTTTTCACCGTAGCCTGGACTTCCTGTTTATTCGGCAAAGACAGCACCAACCTTCTCTAAAAATCGCTTGTTCCCGCCGCCGGCCCGTCACAGCATTCTGGAAATGACGAGCCGCTGGATTTCCTGGGTTCCTTCGTAGATCTGGGTGATCTTCGCGTCGCGCATGAAGCGCTCCACCGGGTACTCCTTCGTATAGCCGTAGCCGCCGAAGATCTGCACCGCTTCCGTCGTCACTTTCATCGCCGTATCGCCGGCGAACAATTTGGCCATGGCGGAAGCCTTTCCGTAGGGCAGGCCGTTGGATTCGAGCCAGGCCGCCTGGTAGGTCAACAAGCGGGCCGCTTCCACCGCGGTGGCCATGTCCGCCAGTTTGAAGGAGATCCCTTGATTGGCGATGATCGGCTTTCCGAATTGATGCCGTTCCTTCGCGTAGGCGACCGCCGCGTCCAAGGCCCCCTGGGCGATGCCCACCGCCTGGGCGGCGATGCCGTTTCTTCCCCCGTCCAAGGTCATCATGGCGATTTTGAAGCCTTGCCCTTCTTCCCCCAGCAAATTTTCCGCGGGAACGATGCAGTCTTCGAAAATGATTTCCGTCGTCGGCGAGGAACGGATGCCGAGCTTGCTTTCCTTTTTCCCGACCTTAAAACCGGGAAAATCCTTCTCCACGATGAAGGCGCTGACCCCCTTGTGCTTCCGCTCCGGATCGGTCAGGGCGAAGACGATGTAAATCTCGGCGACGCCGCCGTTGGTGATAAAAATCTTCGAACCGTTTAATACGTAATGATCCCCCTCTTTTTTCGCCGTCGTTTTCATGGCGCCGGCATCGGATCCGGAACCGGATTCCGTGAGGCAATAGGCCCCGATCTTCTTCCCTTGGGCGAGCGGCTTCAAATATTTTTGCTTCTGTTCCTCCGTGCCGAATTTATAAATCGGCCAGCTGGCGAGGGACAGATGGGCGGACAGGGTGACCCCCGTCGACGCGCAAACCCTCGACAGCTCTTCCACCGCGATGACGTAGGCCAAAAAGTCGCTGCCGATGCCGCCGTATTCTTCCGGCCAAGGGATCCCGGTCAATCCGAGTTCGGCCATCTGCTCGAAGATCCCCCGGTCGAACCGTTCTTCCTCGTCCCTTTCCGCCGCGCTCGGCGCCACTTCCTTTTCGGCAAAATCCCGGACCATTTTCCGGATCATTTCATGTTCTTCCGATAAACGAAAATCCATGGTTTTTCCTCCGTATCCCGATTTATTTTCCCTTCATCAGCCATTTGGTGATGACGTTCCGTTGGATTTCGCTCGTACCTTCGTAAATTTCCGTCACCTTGGCGTCGCGGAAATAGCGCTCCGCCGGATAATCCTTCGTGTAGCCGTACCCGCCGAAAATCTGCACCGCCTCCGTCGCCGTTTCCACCGCCGTTTGGGAAGCGAAGAGTTTCGCCATCGACGCTTCCTTGACGCAGGGGAGTCCCTCGGCATACAGATTGGCCGCCCGGTAAACGAGCAATCTCGCCGCTTCGATTTTCGTCTCCATGTCCGCCAGTTTGAAGGCGATCCCCTGCTGGGCGGCGATCGGCCTGCCGAATTGATGCCGTGTTTTGGCATAGGCGGCCGCCTTTTCAAAGGCGGCTTCGGCGATGCCCAAAGCTTGGGCAGCGATCCCGATGCGTCCGGCATTCAAATTCGCCATGGCGATCCGAAACCCTTCCCCTTCGTCGCCCAGCCGGTTCGCGGCGGGCACTTTCATGTTTTCGAAGATCAAAGAAACGGTGCGGGATCCGTTCAGGCCCATTTTTTTCTCGTCCTTTCCGACGATGAAGCCCGGCGTCCCCTTTTCCACGATAAAGGCGGTGATTCCGTCCTTGCCGAGCCCGGGATCGGTTTTCGCGAACAGGATGTAAAGATCCGCTTCGCCGCCGTTGGTGATGAATATTTTTCCGCCGTTGATCACGTAATGATCCCCGTCCCGCACCGCCCGGGTCCGGATCGCCTTGGCGTCGGATCCGGCGTTCGCTTCGGTCAGGCAAAAGGCGGCCAAATATTCGCCGCGGGCCAATTTCGGGACGTATTTTTGCCTTTGTTCTTCCGTGCCGAAGGCCAAGATCGGATACGTGCCGACGGACGTATGCACGGACAAAATGACCCCGAGGGCGGCGCTCACCTTGGAGATTTCATGAATCGCCAGGATATAGGAGATGAAATCCATCCCTGCGCCGCCGTATTTTTCCGGGATCGGGATCCCCATCAGGCCGAGGGAACCCATCTTGCGCAAAACTTCCCGGGGAAAGGCGCCCTTTTCCATTTCCGGGACGAAGGGGACGATTTCCTTTTCGGCAAATTCCCGGACCATCCTTTGCAGCATCCGCTGTTCTTCCGTAAAGTTCAAATTCATCCTCTCACCCCAAAGCGGTTTCCTTCCCGATTTTCCGGCACCGGCCCGTTCCTTCGACGATATTGGGAAACGTCCGGCATTCCTGAGCAGGGAACGATGACGATCCCGGCCGTTCCTTCCATTCTATTGGCTAAAGCCAAGTTCGGCGGTTTCTTTTTCATCTCGGGTCGAAACCGTTCCTTCAATGATACTGGTAAAAGCCCCTTCCCGTCTTTCTCCCCAGCCATCCGGCCTTGACGTACTTCCGAAGCAGCGGGCAGGGCCGGTATTTGTCGTCGCCGAGTCCCTCATGGAGGGTTTCCATGATCGAGAGGCAGGTGTCGAGGCCGATGAAATCCGCCAGTTCCAGCGGCCCCATCGGATGGTTCATCCCCAGCTTCATGATTTCGTCGATCGCCTCTTTCTCCGCCACCCCTTCATACAGGGCGTACACGGCTTCATTGATCATCGGCATGAGGATCCGGTTGGAAATGAAACCGGGAAAGTCATTGACTTCGACGGGCGTCTTCCCGAGCCGCACCGCCACCTCTTTGACCGCGGCAAAGGTCTCCTCCGCCGTCGCCAAGCCGCGGATGATTTCCACCAGCTTCATGACCGGCACCGGATTCATGAAATGCATCCCGATCACCTTTTCCGGCCGCTTCGTGGCCGCGGCAATTTCCGTGATCGGCAAGGAGGAGGTGTTCGTGGCCAAAATCGCATGGTCCGGCGCGGCCTCGGCGAGGGTTTTGAAAATGGACGTTTTCACTTGCATATTTTCCGTCGCCGCTTCAATGACCAGGTCGCAATGTTTCGCATCGGCCAAATCCCCGGTTCTTCTGATCCGCCCGAGGACCGCCCGCATCTCTTCTCCGGTCATTCTTCCTTTCTCCACTTGCCGGGACAAATTTCCCTCGATCGTTTGGATCCCCCTATCCAGTGCCTCGTCGGATACGTCGTGCAAATATACCGTAAAACCGGCTTGGGCGCAGACTTGGGCGATGCCGGATCCCATCTGCCCGCTTCCGACCACCATGACGTTTTTGATCTCCATCCGCCTATCCCCCCGTCCTTATTGTTTTGGCACCTCGATCATGACCGCGTCTCCCTGGCCGCCCCCGCTGCAAATCGCGGCGACGCCGATGCCGCCGCCCCGCCTTTTCAGTTCATAGGCAAGGGTGAGGATGATCCGGGCGCCGCTCGCGCCGATCGGATGTCCCAGTGCGACCGCCCCGCCGTTGACATTGACTTTTTCCGGATCGATGCCCGCGATCTGGATGGAAGCCAAGGCGACCGCCGCGAAGGCTTCGTTGATTTCATACAGGTCGATTTCCTCTTCCGCTTTGCCGGTTTTTTTCAGGATCTCTTTGATAACGAGCCCCGGCGTTTTCGGAAAATCCTTCGCCGGAACGGCGACTTCGGCGCCGGCAATGAGATAGGCGAGGGGCTTCAGCCCTTTCCTTTCCGCGTATGTTTCGCTTGCCAAAAGCATGGCGCATGCGCCGTCGTTCACTCCCGGGGCGTTGCCCGCGGTAATGGTCCCGTCCGGGTCAAAGGCCGGCTTTAACGCGGCCAGCTTTTCGAGGGACGTGTCCCGCCTCGGCCCCTCGTCTTCCTTGACGACGTGAACGGTCCCCTTCTTCCCGGGAACTTCCACGGGGACGATTTCCTCCGCCAATCGCCCCGAATCCAGCGCCGCAACGGCCCGCCGGTGGCTCCTTAAAGCCCACTCGTCCTGCCTTTCCCTCGTAATCTTCAATTCTCGCGCGGCGAGATTCCCGTAATGCCCCATATGCACGCCGGTAAAGCTGCAGGTCAGGCCGTCGTAAATCATTAAATCTTTGATCGACGAATCTCCCATGCGGTAACCGAACCGGGCATCCGGCAAAATGTAGGGCGCGTTCGACATCGACTCCATGCCGCCGGCCACGGCGACCTCCGCCTCCCCGGAGCGGATGAGCAAATCGGCGATGGCCACGCTGCGCATGCCCGACGCGCACACTTTATTGATCGTTTCCGTCCTCGTCTTCCAGGGAAGTCCCGCAAGCCGCAGCGCCTGGCGGGACGGCAGCTGCCCTTGCCCCCCTTGCAAAACCGTCCCCAGGATCACATGCTCCACTTCTTCCGGATCCGTATTTCCCCGCTTCAACGTTTCTTTAATGGCAATCCCCCCCAACTGGGCGGCGGTGAGCCCGCTCAACGCCCCCCCGAGCTTGCCGAAGGGGGTCCTCGCTCCGGCGAGGATGACTGTTCGCGCCATTCTCCCAATCCCCTTTCCAAGGCATGATGGCAAAGACTCCCGGTTTTCCTGCAACCGGGGCAAATCCGGTAAGGCAAGAAACACTGCCGGGTTTGCTGCCCGCCCGGTCCCCCGGAAAACCGGCAAAAACCGCAACCCCTGACCGTTGATCGACTGAGCGCTCACTCAATTTTTTCATACAAGAAAAGGGACAAATTCTGTCCCTTCCTGGAGTGATCTACTTTAATCTTACCCGATAAGCGGGAAATGTCAACGCTTTCATTTTCGGTCGTGCGAAGGCTGAATCCGGCTCCGGAAGGGAACTCGGGAAAGGATGGACGCCAGGGGCAGTATTGTTGAATTGTGCTGTGATGTCCCGGCGGCCTTGAAAAAATCGATCCGGCGGGAACCCCGCCTGCGGCCCTTTCCCATGGAGGAGTGCCCCATATTCAAA
Source organism: Caldibacillus debilis DSM 16016 (assembly GCF_000383875.1). Taxonomy (NCBI): domain Bacteria; kingdom Bacillati; phylum Bacillota; class Bacilli; order Caryophanales; family Bacillaceae; genus Caldibacillus; species Caldibacillus debilis. The sequence goes on from NZ_KB912881.1 coordinate 86,955, forward strand.
AAAAATTCAAGATTTACGATTATTGGAAAGAATGATGTACATAGTTTGTGAAATGTTGAACAATCACATTTTTCGAGTTATAATGAGCTTGGCTTGATTATCCCGCAAAGGAGGAATACAGAATGAGGGCAGCCGTAGTGAGCCCGGACAAAGACAAACTTGTTGAGGTGAAAGATGTCACTTTGCGCCCGCTGCAATACGGGGAAGCACTGGTCGATATCGAGTATTGCGGCGTCTGCCATACGGATCTCCATGTGGCCAAGGGTGACTTCGGACATGTTCCCGGGCGGATTCTCGGCCACGAAGGTGTCGGGGTCGTACGGGAAATCGCCGACGGGGTAACCAGCTTAAAGGTCGGCGACCGGGTCAGCATCGCCTGGTTCTACGAAGGATGCGGACATTGCGAATATTGCGTGACCGGAAATGAAACGTATTGCCGGAGCGTCAAAAACGCCGGTTACACGGTGGACGGCGCGATGGCCGAACAATGCATCGTCAAGGCCGATTATGCGGTCAAAGTCCCCGACGGACTGGATCCGAAAAAAGCGACGAGCATTACCTGCGCCGGTGTCACCACCTATAAAGCCATCAAAGTCTCCGATATCAAACCCGGGCAATGGATCGTCATCTATGGCGTCGGCGGTCTCGGCAACTTGGGGGTGCAATATGCGAAAAACGTGTTCAACGCCAAAGTGATCGCCGTCGACATCAACGATGAAAAATTGCGCCTGGCCAAGGAAGTCGGAGCCGATTTCACGTTCAATTCCTTAAAAGGCGATCCGGCGCAATGGATTCAAGAAGAATTCGGGGGTGCCCATGCCGCCGTTGTAACTTCCGTTTCCAAAACCGCCTTCAACCAAGCGGTTCATTCCGTCCGTCCGGTTTCCAAAGTCGTCGGGGTCGGATTGCCGCCGGAAACGATGGATTTGGAAATTGTTAAAACCGTCCTGGACGGCATCCAAGTGATCGGTTCCCTGGTCGGGACGAGAAAAGATTTGGAAGAAGCGCTCATGTTTGCCGCCGAAGGCAAAGTCGATCCTGTCGTTCAAACCCGCAAACTGGAAGAAATCCGGGATATCTTCCGGGAAATGGAAGAAGGAAAGATCCAAGGCCGCATGGTCATCGATATGAAAAAATAACGATGTCTGCCTTGGAGAGGATGTGCGCGAAAGGCGCGCATGATCATCGGCATAAAAATACCCCCCTTCCCGAGATAACGTTCGTGCGTTTTCGCACGGACGTTATCTTTTTTCGGGTACATAAGGAGGCATCGTTGAACCAAAACCGTCCTTCCCCTGCGCCAAACATCCCTGCGCCTTGCCGGTTCCCGGCACGGGGGATTTCGGGACCGCTTCGCCGCTTCACCGGCAGTTTTTCCCGCCTTGCCGCCATCTGCAAATTTGCCATGGGAGAGACCGGTCAAACGTTTTGGAAAAAGAGCCGGACGATATCGACGCCCGCAATGAAAGTGCCGACGGAAGTCGCGATGTTGGTCAATATCACGATCAGTAAGATCCGGGTCACCTTGTTGTTCCAAAACCCTTTTACGCTCATGATGTCTTCGGCCAAGTTTTCAAAATCCCTCACGCTCGGCCTGCGGATGAACGCCTGGACGAGCCCGGCAAACCAACCGGAAGCCAGGAGCGGATGCAAAGTCGTCAACGGGGCGGCCACAAATGCCGTCAAAATCGTGAGGGGATGCCCGAAGGCCGCGGCCGCTCCCGCCGCCGAGAAACTGCCCGTCCACAGAACCCAGCTGAGGGTTTGGTCGACCCCGGCGGAAGGATTGAGAAAAAAGGTGGCGGCGATCAGGACGACGATCAGCGCCGGAAGCAGCCAACCGAGAAGGTGGAATCTCCTCTTTTTGACCGGAACTTCCTCAAGTTCCCCCAAATCATGGTCCCTTTCAATTTCCCTGATTACGCCGGGCACGTGGGCCGCGCCCAATACGGCCACGATTTTTTCGCCGGGGGCCGTTTTGATTTTTTCCGCCAGGTATTGATCCCGTTCGTCAACAAGGGGTTTCTTCAATTCGGGAAATTGGTCGGCGAATTCCTGGAGGATCGTCTGGATCATGTCCTGCTCCTTCATTTTTTCCAATTCTTCCTCGGAAATCGTCTCCCGGGAAAAGATGGCGGAAATGACTTGGGCAAGGAGCAGGGATTTCCCTTTCCATCCCACTTGGTGCCAAATGCGGGAAAAGGTCGTTTGAATGTCCCGGTCGGCCAGCACCAGCCGAGCCCCCGTCTCTTTTGCCGACTCGATCCCCTGGATCATTTCCTGCCCGGGGCTGATGCCGAATTGCCGGGCCATCCGTTTCTGGAAAGAGGACAAGGCCAGGTTGGCGAAGAGCAGCGCGGCCTTCTTCTCTTTGATCACCTGAAAAATGTCCATGTCCTTCCAACGGTTTCCTTCGGTGATCGCCTGATAGCGCTGCCGATCCAATTCCACGCAAACGGCATCCGGCCTCTCCCTTTCGATGACTTCCTTCACCTGCTCCGCGCTTTGCCTGGAAATATGGGCGGTGCCGATAAGGATGATTTCCTTTCCGTTCCAATGGATTCTCGTCAGATTGTTTTCCGTCATTGCCTGTTCCTTTGCGTCTTGATCTGGAATACGGGTCTCCGGCATGGCTTTCCTTCCTTTTTCAACGGTATTCTTTCGGTATGAAAAGTTCGTAATTTTATATTACACGATCCTTGAACCGTCGTGCCATCCGTTTTCCGAAAATGTCCGGCGTCCGGAGGGATCCTTCGCCCCAAAGGCCGGGGGACAGGGGTTGCAAAAGGGTCAAGTCCTCATGTTTGTGTAAATTCCCGCTCCATGTCCCAGGAACACAGTCTTCCGGGAATGGATCCGCTTTGCGCCCGCTTCTTTTTACACAAATTTTTGGACTTCATCTTGCAAAAGTGCGGAAAGACGTTCCAGTAGTGGCCTTTGTTTCATATGCAGGCTGCAAATGCGAGGGATACCGTTCCGAACGTCTTTGTTTGATGTGCGAGTTGCAAATCCGCGGAAATTCGTTTCCGGCTCCTTGATTAAATATGCGGGTTGCAAATCTGCGGAAAGACGCTTCAGTCGTGTTGATCGATATGCGGTTTGCGAGGGGACAGGAACAGGCTTCAGCCGCCGAACGATTTGAAGTCCGCAAAGCATAAACGGACAGGTTTTCAGCCGTTCCAGAGCGGTCATGCGCGAAAGACGGGCAAACAAAATCCCCGCTCCGAAAAGCGGGGCAGGCCGCTGCCGTTTCTTCCCATCCGGGCAGCCGCAATCCGGCCGGAGTTTCAGGCATCCCATCTTTCCCGCAGAGGGATGAACAAGCCGGGCGGGAAGAAAGGGGTGCGCCGGCGGCTTTTAAAATCGGGATGCTTTCTTATGAAACAAGCGTTTGTCGCCCGTTGCCGCATACGGCCTTTTCCAAAATTTCGGCGACGTCGTAGGTTTTGATCCGATCTTCCACTTCCTTCGCCTTCGTACCGTCGGACAGCATCGTCAGGCAGTAGGGGCAGGCGGAACTGATAATATCCGGGTTCACTTTCAGCGCCTGTTCCGTGCGGGCCACGTTGATGCGATGGCCGGTATTCTCCTCCATCCACATGAGGCCGCCCCCGGCGCCGCAGCACATGGCGTTTTCCCGGTTCCGTTCGATCTCGACGAACTTGACGCCCTTGATCGATTTCAAAATTTCCCGCGGCGCATCGTAGACGCCGTTGTAGCGGCCCAAGTAGCAGGAATCGTGGAAGGTGACCGTCTCGTTGACCGGATATTTCGGCACGAGCCGCCCTTCCTTGACCCATTTCAACAGCAGCTCGGTATGGTGATAAACTTCTCCCGTAAAACCGAAGTCCGGATACTCGTTTTTGAACACATTGTAGGCATGCGGATCGATGGTGACGATTTTTTTCACGCCGTTTTTCTCGAACTCTTCGATATTGGCCATGGCCAATTCCTGGAACAGGTATTCATTGCCCAGCCGGCGGGCCGTATCGCCGGAGTTTCTCTCTTTATTTCCTAGGATGGCAAATTTGACGCCGGCGATATTCATCAGTTTCGCGAAGGACAGGGCGATCTTTTGGCTGCGGCTGTCGTAGGAACCCATCGAACCGACCCAGAACAAATATTCGAAGTCTTCCCCTTTTTTCTTCAATTCTTTTACCGTCGGGATATAAACATCTCCGCGGAGTTCCCGCCAATTTTCCTTTTCCTTCCGGTTCAAGCCCCAGGGGTTGCCCTGCCTTTCGATGTTTTGCATCGCCCTTTGGGCGTCCGGGTTCATCCTTCCCTCCGTCAAAACCAAATAACGGCGCAAATCGATGATCTTGTCGACGTGTTCGTTCATGACCGGGCATTGGTCTTCGCAGTTCCGGCAGGTGGTGCAGGCCCAAATTTCCTCTTCGGTGATAACGTCGCCGATCAGGCTCGGCTGATAAGCGAGCGACGCCGCCGACTGTTGGCCGCCGCTTGATCCCGCCTGCAAGGCCAGCCGGTTCCCCAGGGTATCGGAAAACATAAATCCCGGCACCCACGGCTGTTTCGAAGTGACCGCAGCCCCGTAGTTGGTCAGATGATCCCGCAGTTTCACGATCAAATCCATCGGCGAAAGCATCTTTCCGGTCCCGGTCGCCGGGCACATGTTGGTACAGCGGCCGCATTCGACGCAGGCATACAGATCGATCAGCTGGAGGCGGGTAAAATCTTCGATTTTCCCGACGCCGAAGGATTCCTGGGATTCGTCTTCAAAATCGATCTTGTTCAATTTTCCCGGTTTATCCGGCCGGCTCACGAACACGTTCACCGGCGCCATGATCAAATGGAAATGCTTCGATTGGGGGATATAGACCAAAAAGATCAGCAGCACGAGCAGGTGAATCCACCAAAACAGGTAGAACAGGACGAACGCCCCGGTTTTGTTCAAAAAGGAAAACCCGAGGGCGATGGCGGAAGCGACCGGCTCGCTCCAGCCGGCTTCCCGTCCCTCCCAGATCATCATCATGCCGTTGCCGAACAGGACGGCAAACATTAACGTGCCGATGAAGATCAGAACGAGGCCGTTTTTCAATCCCCTTTTCAAACGGACGAGCTTCTCAATATAACGGCGGTAAAAGGCCCAGGCGACGGCGGTCAAGACGAGGAGGGTGACGATTTCCTGGAAAAAAGTAAACCAGGGATATAAGGGCCCCAGCGGCAAGTGGGAGCCGGGCCGGATCCCTTTCCAGATGAAATCGACCGCCCCGAATTGGACGAGGATAAACCCGTAGAACATCATGACGTGAATCGCGCCGCTCTTTTTGTCCTTCAGCAGCTTCTTCTGTCCGAAAACATAAACGACGAACTGTTTCACCCGTTCCTTGAGACGCTTATCGAATTCCGCCTTTTTTCCAAGTTTCATATATTCGATTCTCGTCTTGACCACGTAAACGAACAGATAAACGGCGTAAGCGGTTACAAGAACGGCAGCCAGCAAATTGGTCCAAAGAAATGCATCCATCCCCATCTACCCCTTTCTCCTGTGGTCCCCGAATAACGCCTCGTCTATTACCGCAGGCGGACGAACGGGGATTCCCCATCCCCTTTGCCGCACCGAGATCGGCCGTTTTTCATCGGATTTATGTCTATTATACATCAATGAATGAGCATTCAGTCAATATTTTTTTAAAAAGCGGGGAGCCGGGGCGGCGGATTTGCGGCTGCCGGTCTTTCAACGGAAGACGGGCGCCGGAGGAGAAGGCCCCTCAAATTACCGCTTTTTCGTCCTCCTGGAAGGTAAAGGTCAATTGGTAAGTGCCCACATCCACCTGTTCCATGATCAACCCGTAATGGATTTTCAGCGTCCCCTTCTTTAAGTCCGGATCCCATTGAAAATCCAGTTCCTTCGTATTGGTCGTCAAATAAAAGGTCCCCAATTCGGTTTCGAAGGTCCCGCTCATTAACCGGTCCCTTTTATACGCCTGCCGCATGTTCAACGAACCCGACCGCAGGATGAGGACTTCATCCTCCTTGATTTTGACGGTCGTATGGATCGTTCCGGAATCGATGATTTCGTCATATTTCAAATAGTAAATCCCGTCTTTCTTATGAAAACGCCCAAAAGCGATCAGCTCATACTCCTCGCGGACCCCGTCCTGAAAAATGGACGTTTTTAACGATATTTTTACCGGGAATGAAAATGACACTTCACCACATCCTTTTTGCAGGGAAAATTCCGTATGCAGCACCGGCGGTGTCCGGCCGGTGACGGTTCCGGCAAAAAAGATCCGGCGGTTCCGCCGGCGGTTTTACGGGTTCTCCCGCCGGGCGCCGGCAGCCGATTCGCCGGCGGAATCCCCCGGGGGAATCCCTTTCCTCCAAAGAATCATTTTCCCTCGGGAACCGGGGAACCTTGTTCCCTTTCAAGATTCCCGTTTTAGGAATCCCGCCGTTTTCACCCCGGCCGAAAAACCCCTTCCGGCCGCGGACAAACCCGGCAGCCAATATCACCTGCCGAGGCGGCAGGCGATCCGGCGATAAACGTTCCCAGCAATATTTTAACAAAAGCCGGGGGGTGTTTAAAGGAAGGGGAATGGGAGCCGTTTCTTTTCCCGGGGATCATTGAAGGCGGCGGAGAAGGACCTTCTCGGCCGCGGCAAGGCGGACCCTCGTTCGTAAAAAGCGGGGAGCCGGCGAAACCGGCACTTTTCCGCAAGCGGGGTCGAGGTTGTACAGCCCGTTTCCGTTTTTGTATGCCGGCGAAACCGGCATTCCCCCGCATGGCACGGCCGTTTTCCTTTCCCGGGCGCGTCCTCCTCCGGGGGAACCGGCCATAGAAAGGGAAATCGGCGGGATTGGATCGGAATGTTGATGTATTGCTTTAAAAAAAGCGAGCCAAAGGAAGCAAAAATCGGCCCCATCATGCGGAGAACCGTCCATACGGATTTTCTTGGCGAAAGCGGCGGGAAGAGGAAGACGGGTCTTCCCCTAGGATTTTTTCACCCAGCCGAGGAGGATTTCCCGGACGAGTTTGGCGGCGACGATCTGGGTCTGTTCGGTCGGATCGTAAACCGGCGCCACTTCCACGACGTCCGCCCCGATGATACGGACATCTGCCAGGGCGAGGAGCCGGACGGTTTCCAGCAGCTCTCTCGAGGTGATTCCCCCCGCTTCCGCCGTCCCGGTTCCCGGGGCAAAGGCCGGGTCGAGCACGTCGATATCGATGGTGACATACACATGCCGCCCTTTCAATTTTGGAAGGGCCCGTTTCAGCGGTTCCGCCACGTCAAATTTTGCGAGATGCATGCCCGACCGGGCGGCAAATTGAAATTCTTCCCTCGTCCCGGACCGGATGCCGAAGGAAAAGACGTTCTCCGGCCCGATCAGATCGACGGCTTTCCGGATCGGGGTGGCGTGGGACAGCTCTTCCCCTTCGTATTCCTCGCGCAAATCGGCGTGGGCGTCAATATGGATCAGGGCAAAATCCTTTCTCCTTTTGTGAACCGCGCGGATCACCCCCCAAGTGACCAGATGTTCGCCCCCCAAGCCGAGGGGAAATTTTCCATGGTCCAAAATTTTCCCGGCGAACTCCTCGATCATCGCCAGGCTCCTCGAGGCGTTGCCGAAGGGCAGCGGGATATCCCCCGCGTCAAAGTATTTGACCTCCGTCAAATGCCGGTCCAAATAGGGGCTGTATTCCTCCAGGCCGACGGACGCCTCCCGGATCCGGGCCGGGCCGAACCGGGAACCCGGGCGGAAAGAAACGGTCCAGTCCATCGGCATGCCGTAGATGACGGCTTCACTTTTTTCAAAATCCGGGCAGCTCCCGATAAACACTTTTCCGGAATAGGCTTCGTCGAATCGCAACCAGAGTCCCCCCTCATTCATGGAAAATGGAGAAGCTATTTCGTCAAGTCTTCGACAAATTTCGGCAGAACGAACGAGGCAAAATGGTATTTTTCCGTATAATATTTCGTATCGATCGGGTAGAACCGATCCTTTTCCACCTTCAGCGGATCGTACTTTTTCGACCCGAGGGTGAAGGTCCATAAACCGCTCGGGTAAGTCGGGACATTGGCGGTATACAAGCGGGTGATCGGGAAGATTTCCTTGACATCGGCAAAGATCTTCCGGATCAAATCCCCTTTAAACCACGGGTTGTCGGTTTGGGCGACAAACAGGCCGTCGTCTTTCAGGGCGTTGGCGATCCCGGCGTAAAATCCTTTTGTAAACAGTTGGACGGCCGGGCCGATCGGTTCCGTCGAATCGACGAGAATCACGTCATAACGGTTTTCGCTCTCGGCGATATGCTTGAATCCGTCCGCGACCTTCACCTCCACCCGGGGATCGTCCAATTTTCCGGCGATTTCCGGCAAAAATCTTTTTGCGCTCTCGATGACCTTTCCGTCAATTTCCACAAGGGTCGCCTTCTTCACTTCCGGGTGTTTCAAAATCTCGCGGATGACTCCCCCGTCCCCGCCGCCGACCACAAGAACCTCTTCCGGCTTCGGATGGGTGAACAGGGGAACGTGGGCCATCATTTCGTGATAGACGAACTCATCCTTCTGGCTCGTCATCACCATGCCGTCCAATAAAAGCATGTTCCCCCATTCTTCCGTTTCCACCATTTCCAGCATTTGATATTCGGTTTTTTCCGTCTGCAAAGTTTTCTTTACCTTCATCGTGATCCCGAAATTTTTCGTCTGCAATTCCGTAAACCATAGCCCGCTCATCCGTGTCTCCACCTTTCTTTCCATTTCTATTCTATCCCTTTCGATTTTTCCCACCCTAAAAAGTAAACATGAAAAGTATAAAAACACGGGCCGAAAAATGCAAGGAGATTTTTTGTCCAAGGCCCGAGGGCAAAGTCGTCGTGTTCGGCTTCCGGAGCGGCATCCGGGCCCTTTTTGAGCGGCGGGAAAGGGAATGCCATTTTTTCCACACTTCCCGTACGAAAAGCGACGGAGAAAGCCCGCTTACGTTGGCCGTCCGAATCTTCCCGGCCGGCAAAAGGCGGGCGCGGATCGCTTCGTCCGGAATCATCAGCGCCTTTGACGCATCGCAGCGGATAGCGGACACCGGAAGGGATGACGGACATTCTCCTCGCGATGATGGACGTTTTTTCCGGGATGATAAATATTTTTTCTTTCATGGCGGACAAATTTTTTTCCATGTTGGACAAAAAATCTCCAATGATGGACCGACCGTCGAAAATGTCGGACATTCCCATGCGATGTCGGACAATTTTTTTCAAATGCTGAACCATCCGGTCGAAATGTTGGACCATCCGTCCGGAAAGCCAAAGGGAATGTCGAACGATTCATTCAAGATGTTGGACAAACGGTATCGTTTTTTGAACGTTTTGCAAAAAATGTTGAACATTTCTCCTTGTCTCCTTGGCTGTTGAACCGTCCGGTCGCGAAGAAAAATAAAATGTCGGACATTCCTGTCGGATGTTGAACACTGGGCCCCACGCCGACCGATGATCCTTTCGGCCCGCGGCCGGAAACCATGCCGCGGCTTGGGAAACGCGCAAAGGAAAAATAAATTTTAAAGCGCGGTTCCCGCGATTTTTTTCGGTTTAAGGCCGCGGAGCGCGCATCCCCGGATCCCCAGGGCGGGGAATTGTCCGGCGCGCCTCTTTTGCAGCTGCGGAAACCCGGCCCCTTTCGCCTGCCGTCCCCCGCCCTTTTCGCCTGTTCATCCCCTCCCGGTTCCCGCGTGAAGGCCGCCTCTCCCCTTGCCCGAAAAATCTCCCCTCCCCGGCCGGTTTTCCGGGTTTAATTTTTTCCCTTGTTTTCCATACTTTTAAAAAACCCTTTTTGCCCGCCTTTTTCCGGAAAGGAGGTTTTCCTGTGGAAATATTGACGGATCCCCCCGGCAACAAAAACAAAAAAATCTTTCGCATCCTGCTGCTGGTCGGGGCGGGTTTCCTCCTGTTCTCCTTCTTGAGCTATTCGGGCCTCTTCCTCTACGCCAAAATGGCCGGGCCGCCTCCCTTGACCGTCCCCCAATCCACGGTCTATTACGCCGACGACGGTACGGTGATCGGAGAAACGGACAGCGGCGGAAAAAGGTATTGGGTAGGGCTGGACGAGATCTCCCCCTATTTCAAACAAGCGGCCATCGCCGTTGAAGACCAGCGTTTTTATTCCCATTCGGGTTTCGATTATAAACGGATTTTGGCGGCGATTTTCGCCGATCTGAAAGCGATGGCCAAGGTGCAGGGAGCCAGCACCATCACCCAGCAGTACGCCCGGAATTTGTATTTGACCCATGACAAAACGTGGGCAAGGAAAATCAAAGAGGCTCTCTATACGATCCGGCTGGAAGCCAATTACGGGAAAGATGAAATATTGGAAGGCTATCTCAATACGATCTATTTCGGCCACGGCGCCTACGGGGTGGAAGCCGCCAGCCGGTTTTATTTCGGAAAAAAGGCGAAGGATCTCGATCTGGCCGAGGCCGCGATCCTGGCCGGCATTCCGAAGGGGCCTTCCCTTTTTTCTCCCGTCATCTCCTTCGAGCGGGCAAAGAAAAGGCAGAAGCTCGTCCTTAAAAAAATGGCGGAAAACGGGATGATTTCCGAAGAAGAGGCGGAAGAAGCCTTTCGGGAAGAGCTTCACATCGCGGGAAAACATCCGGTCCGGGAAAAAATCGCCCCCTATTTTCAGGATGCCGTCCAGCAGGAACTCAAACGGGTGATGGGGCTGGACGAGCGGACGATCGCCCTGGGCGGCCTGAAAGTGTATACGTCCCTGGATCCGAAAATGCAAAAATCGGCGGAAGAAAACATGGCGAAGACCTCCCCCGCCGGCTCCGGCATCCAGGCGGCCCTGGTCGCCATGGATCCGCAAACGGGATTCGTCAAGGCGATGATCGGGGGAAGGGATTACGCCGAGTCCAGCTTCAATCGGGCGGTGAAAGCCATCCGCCAGCCGGGGTCCACGGTAAAGCCCTTTCTGTATTTCGCCGCCCTGGAGCACGGCTTCACCCCGTCCTCCACCTTGCGGAGCGAAGAGACGACCTTCTATTACGACGAAGGGCGCAGGCAATACGCGCCGAAAAATTTCAACGGCCGCTACGCGGAAGGGAATTTGACGATGGCCCAGGCCCTGGCGCTGTCCGACAATATTTATGCGGTGAAAACCCATCTTTTTTTAGGGATGGAAACGTTGAAAGAATATATGGAGAAATTCGGGATCACGTCGAAGCAGGAGGCGGTTCCGTCCCTCGCCTTGGGCACCTCGGGGGTGTCCGTCATCGAAATGGCCAAAGCCTACAGCCTCTTCGCCAACGGCGGAACGGCGGTCGAACCCCGCTTCATTCAAAAGGTCGTCGGCAAGGACGGACAGGTGATCTACGAATATAAAAAAAAGACCCGGCAGCTGTTGGATCCGAAAACCGCATTTGTCATGACCCATATGATGACGGGGATGTTCGACCCGAAGCTGAACGGTTACGCCGCGGTCACCGGCAGTTCGATGCTGAAGAAGGCCACGCGGATCTACGCGGGAAAATCCGGGTCGACCAATACGGACAGCTGGATGATCGGGTTTACGCCCGACCTGTTGGCCGCCGTCTGGACGGGGTACGACGATAACCGGGCCATCGCGGGCAGCCGGGAAAAGGCCTTCGCCAAAAATCTTTGGATCGGGTTCATGGAAGACGCCTTGAAGGGGAAACCGCTCCGCTCTTTCCAGCCGCCGAAGGGGGTGACCGGGGTTTGGATCGATCCCACCACCGGGCTTTTGGCCACGGATTCCTGCCCGGTCAAACGGCTGACCTATTATGTGGAAAACACCGAGCCGACCGAATTTTGCGCGGAACATCCCCATCTCCCGCCCGATTCGGAAAAAGGCGCGGAACCCCGGCACCGGGAGATCGAGGACGGGAAAAAGGCAGGGAAGCCTTGGTACCGGCGGTTTTTCGACTGGTTCGACTAGCCTGCCCGAAAAAGTCGAGCCGGAACAGGCATCTGTTCCCGGAAAAAAATGACCGTGAAAGAAAACGCAGCCGATGGCCCCTCCCGGGGGATGGCTGCGTTTTTCGTTTCCGGAAAAAACTTCCGAAGCTTCCGGCGCTGCCGCGAATCTTTCATAGCGCGGGAACGGATGATGTCCGAACGTTCGTTTTGGGGAACATTCGGCTCTCCGACGGGCGGGAAACCCGGTCAATACCCGCCGGGCCGGATCCGGAAAACCGGCTCATTCTTCCTCCAAATCTTTTTTCAGTTTTTCATCGGAACGCTCCCACATGCCCGGATCGTGGTTTTTCAGAAAATCGGCGAGCACCTTCTTCGATTCCTTGTCCATGTGGCTGACGATAATGTGGCCTTTTAACGATTTGTCCATCCGGTTCACATGCTCGGGCAGGGATTTGTACCCCCTCCGGATGGAACGGTCGACGGTCAGCTCGCAGGCGGTCACGCCGTGATAATAGGGGCCTTCTTCCTTCCGCTCGACCGTCACCCACACCAGCCAATAGGGTTTTCCGTTCGGCACTTCCTCCTTGTTCGGGAGAAACTTGATCCCCCTTTCCACCTGGCTTCGCGCATGCATTCCGCCCATGTCGATGAAGGCCCTTCTTTCTTCCACGTCGATGAAGACCGGCGTCACGTTTTCCAGGTTCAGGACACCGGTTCCGAAGCCCCTGTGCCCGTCCGTCGGATCGTTTTTAATAATGGTAAATTGGATCTGTTTTTTCTCCTTTTTTTCTTCTTTTTCTTCCGCCATTTTTCCAACCCTCCTTGCGTCCGTCAGGCGAAGACTCCCAGGAAGATGCCGATGATGAAATGATACAGGGCGGGGACCACGTATTGGAACAAAGGTCCGATCGTCAAATGATAAAGGGGGTCGACGAAAATCAGGACGAGAAAGATGATCAGTCCGTACGCTTCCAGGGCCGCCATTCTCACCCGGACATGGGCGGGAACCAGGTCTTCCACAATCCGGTAACCGTCCAGGGGAGGCAGCGGAAGCAGATTAAACACAAAGAGAATGAGATTCAATTGGATGAACACGTTGAAAAATTGGGCCGCATAGGGGACCCACACCGATCCGGAAAAGGCGGAAAACAGGAGAAACAGGCAGGCGCCCCCGATAAAAGCCAAGAGGAGGTTGCTTAACGGCCCCGCCGCGGAAACGACCACCCCCGCCAGCCTCGGGTTTTTAAAATAAAAACGGTTGACCGGAACCGGCCTTGCCCAGCCGAACCCGGCAATGAGCAAAACGACCGTTCCGATCGGATCGAGATGGCTGATCGGATTGAGGGTTAGTCGCCCCTGGTTTTTCGCCGTCGGATCGCCGAATTTGTAAGCGAAATAGGCATGGGAAAACTCGTGAACGGTGAAGGCGATCAAAAGCGAAATGACGATAAACGGCAGACTTTGCAAATCATAATATAAAATCGAATTCAAAAATTGAATGAATCCTTCCATATCATCCGCTCCCCGAAAATGTTGCGCCTGAAAAAGTGAAGGGATGCGCCGTTTTCCGGCGGGGGCCCCGTCCCGGCGGAGCCAAAGGGACGTCCCGCCTTCCGGCTTCGTCCGGGAGGACGCCGGCTGAATGAGGGATGCTCCCTTCCATTTTCACGCGAGGTTCTTCCCGCGGCTGCCGCCGTTACATGCGGATCTTTTCGCGGCTGTCATCGTCCGCCTTGTACAGCTCCTTCAGCCGGGCAATATATTCATAGGCTTGGTCGATTTCTTCCTCCGTATATCCCTGTTTGCTTTTTAGCGAATGGATCTTTTCCGTCACCGCAAATTTCGGCAACGACTCAAAATAAAGGACGGTTGAAACGAGTTCCAAAAAACGTCCGCTTTTTTCATTCATATCCAAAAAGCAAGGTTTTAAGAACGGAAAATCCTCTTCCAACGGAAACATTTTCAAAAATTCTTCTCCGGAACCGGTGATGGAATACCTGTACTGCACGTAGCCGCCGATCTTTTCCGCCCGTTCCACGAGGAAGCCCATATTCACCAGCTCTTCGATCCGGAGGGACAGCTCCTCGGAATAGGGGCCGAAAAAATGGAAGTCGAATTTTTCCTGGAAAGGGAAGTTTAGCTTCTTGGCGATATAGATCATTTTTTGGAATTTTTTCCGGCCGGCGATTTCCCCCGAGGCCCTGACGGCAAACAAGATTTTCGCATGTTCCAACAGCATCGCTTTCCACTCCCAGCGGATGGTATCCCGGATCACGGGATATTCAGCAATTTTCTTATCGTCCGTTTCACGTTTTTCTTTGACGATTCATCCAGCAGAAAATCGAGGGGAAAATACAATTTGTGATCGGTTCGCCTTTTCCCGCTGATGGCTTCGACGATTTCCGATTCCTGGGACAATTCCCGCAGTTCCCCTCCCGGCATTAGGAGAAAGATGGGCAGCCGTTCCCCCTCCTCCCCCGGGCGGTAGAAATCGTAGGGAAGATCCGAGGAAGAATCGATAACCAGATAGTATTCCGGATCGATGCCCGCCTTTTTAAACAAGGATACGAGTTCAAGATATTTTGGGTATTCTTTCGCCGGATCGAATTCGGTATATTTGAACAGCCGGCGGTTGATAAAGCGGTCGCACAGATCCCTTAAGACCGGGTCCTCTTCCTCCTGCCAAACCTGGAAATAATAGAAAACGACCGATTCGTCCAAATGCAGGTATTCATCGAGGGAGATGCCGCCGGCGAACAACGTGAGGAAATGGACCGGCGGATGTTTGAACGGATAGCCGTTCCGGTACAGGTTTTTTGCCCGGTGCAGGATATTGTTTAAAATCACTTCCCCGCTCCTCGTTACCGGGTGGAAGTAGACCTGCCAATACATCTGGTACCGGCTCATGATGTAATCTTCCACCGCGTGCATCCCGCTTTTTTTGAAAACCACCTGGTCTTCGTAGGGGCGCATGATCCGCAAGATCCGTTCCATGTCGAAATGGCCGTAACTGACCCCGGTGTAATAGGCATCCCTCAGCAAATAATCCATCCGGTCGGCGTCGATCTGGCTGGAAATCAGGCTTACGATCAATTTGTTCGGATAGGTTTTGGCGATCACTTCCGCCACTTTTTCCGGAAAGCCGTTCCCGACGCGGCGGAGCACCCGGTTGACTTCGGTGTCGCCCAAAATGATCGCCCGGGTAAACTTTTCATGGTCCAGGTCAAAGACCTTTTCGAAGGAATGGGAAAAGGGGCCGTGCCCCAAATCATGCAAAAGGGCGGCGCAGAGGGAAAGGAGCCTTTCTTCCCCGCTCCATTCCCTTTGCCCGTCAAACACGTCGTCGACGATGCGGCGGACGATTTCGTAAACGCCGAGGGAATGGCTGAACCGGCTATGTTCCGCGCCGTGAAAGGTCAAATAGGTCGTTCCGAGCTGCCTGATCCTCCGCAAGCGCTGGAACTCCTTCGTGCCGATCAAATCCCAAATGACCCGGTCGGAAACGTGGATGTAACGGTGAACCGGATCCTTAAACACCTTTTCTTCATCCAATTTTTCCGCAGCGTACGCCATGGGCAATCATCTTCCTTCATTTTTCTCCGCCCGCGGGAAGGCGGTTTTTCGGTAAAAAAGAAACATCCCATAAACGTTCCTTTTCTGCTGAACCGGGATGTTTCGGAAGGGTTTCGCAAAACCACGAGGGATCAAAAGGACGCTTCTTCACAGCCCCAATTTTCCCTTGATCTTTTCCACCAATTCCTCTTCGGTGAAAGCGGCGACGGGGCGGTTGTTCACGAAGGCGAAGGTCTTCTTTCTCCCCGGGCCGCAATAGGATTGGCACCCGATTTGTATCTCCGCATCCGGATCGATCTTTTTCAGCTTCGGGATTAAGGTTTTTAAATGAACCGCCTGGCAGTCGCCGCACACCCTGAAGACATTGGCCATCTCCGGACATTCCTTTCCGAGGAACCGCAACGGGGATTCCCGCCGCGGCAAAAAGCGTATCCGAACAGCCGCTTCCCGGAACGCCCCTTGCGGCCGTTATGAACGATGATGTAACTAAAACGTATTTTACAGATATTTTTTTTCCATATCAAGGAATCGGGCGGCAAAACCGGAAAACCGCCGTTCCTTCCGGAAGACATGCGCCCTTTCCGAAACTAGTATCCTTTCATCTCTTATTGTATAAATCAAAAAAAAATTGTCCATGCTGATTAGTAACGCGATAAACATCCAAAAATAAAATCAGGGAGTTGAAGAAGATGAAAGTTCGCCAAGATGCATGGACGGAAGAAAATGACCTGCTTCTTGCCGAAACCGTTCTGCGCCATGTGCGCGAAGGGAGCACCCAACTAAACGCCTTCGAGGAAGTCGGGGACAAGTTGAACCGGACGAGCGCCGCCTGCGGGTTCCGCTGGAACGCCGTCGTCCGCAAAAAATACGAAAAGGCGCTGGAACTGGCCAAAAAGCAGCGGAAACAGCGGCAAAGGTACTTGGGAAAGGATCACTCCGGCAAGAAAAAACTACTCTATCAACCGCCGATGCCGTCTGAAGAGGAATTGAAGCTGCTCGCGGCTCCCGCTGTCATGGACGCGGACGAAGCCGCCGGAAGCGGAGGCGGCGGGGAAAGGCCCCAGGATGTTTCCCATCCCGGCGAAAGCCTGACGCTGCCCCATGTCATCCAATTTTTGCAAAATCTGCACCTTTCCACCCTGCAATCCGGTTCGGAGAAACTGGAAAACGAACGTTTGAAAAGGGAAAATGAAGATTTGAAGAAAAAAGCGGAAGAACTGGAAAATAAAATAAAAGAATTGGAGCGGGAAGCCGAAGCGATGAAGGAAGACTACGAAACGATCATGAAAATCATGAACCGGGCGAGAAAGCTGGTCCTGTTCGAAGAGGAAGAACGTCCGGCCACCACCTTTAAAATGGACAAAAACGGAAATTTGGAAAAAATGGCCGAATAGACGTTTATCGGCGCAACCGGGAAGATCGAGTAGGAGGGGGCGGCTAACCCCCGTCCCCTCACACCACCTAGCATGCGGGTCCGCACTAGGCGGTTCGTCAACCTTGACGGAGTTCGAAGTATCGTTGCGTCAAACTTTTGAGACCTTGGGCCTTCCAGTAGGACTTTCCCAGTGCTTGGTGCAGTTGAGGAGTTTTTGTTGTCCGCCATGCCCCTTTTCGGGTATTCGCAATCTCCAAAACCGTTCTCTCGTTCAGCCCCAGTGCCCTCAATTCGCGCATTCTCGTTCTCACCCGTTTCCATTGGAGCCATAGGCACAGTCGAAGCCGTCGACGCACCCATCCCTCCATGTTCCTGAGAATGGATGGGGTTTCGATGAGTTGGAAATACCCCATCCATCCCATGGTGTATTGATTCACGCGACGAATGCGTTCTTCCATTGGGAGACTCCAGTTGGGATTAGTTGATTGTCGAATGCGCTGTTTAAAGCGTTGAATCGACTTGGGAGCGAGGCGAATGCGTGCTTCCCGTTCCGGTGTAAAGCTGAATCCAAGAAACGTACGCTTCCACGGACGGTCCACGGCGCTTTTCTCCTCATTGACCTTGAGTTTGAGCTTCTTCTCTAAGAACCGTTGGATGCCTTGTTTCACCCGTAATCCTGCCCGTAGACTTTTTACGTAGATATTGCAGTCGTCTGCATAACGGCAGAATTTCAGTCCCCGTTTCTCCAATTCCTTGTCCAGATCATCGAGAAGGATGTTCGCAAGCAGAGGACTGAGCGGCCCGCCTTGCGGCGTCCCTTCCTCCGTCTGCACCTTCACCCCTCCGATCATGACGCCGGCTTGCAGGTACGCGCGGATCAATTTCAGCACGCGTTTATCTTTGACTTTCCGGGCAACCCGGCTCATCAGGATATCGTGGTTGACCCGATCAAAGAACTTTTCCAGGTCGATGTCCACGACATACCGGTATCCTTCCCGGATGTATCGTTGCGCTTGCCGAACGGCGTCATGGGCGCTGCGGCCAGGACGGAATCCGAAGCTGTAGGGAGAGAAGTCCGGGTCAAAGATCGGCGTCAGTTCCTGGAGGATGGCCTGTTGGATCAACCGGTCCATCACGGTGGGAATTCCTAACAGCCGTATGCCGCCGTTGGGTTTCGGGATTTCGACCCTGCGGACAGGCGTCGGCCGATAGGTTCCCTCCAAGAGTTGGGCTCGAATCGAGCTCCAGTGCGTCCGGATATAATCACGGAGTTGATCAGTCGATACTCCGTCGATTCCCGGCGCTCCCCGGTTGGCTTCGACCCGTTTGAGCGCCGTGATGAGGTTGTCTCTCGCTAAGATGCGTTCCAACAGAGCCATTTCAGTTCTTCTCCTTCCGCGGGATGAGATTCAGGTCTTGCCGGGCTGTGCTCAGCCCTTTGACTGAGGACCTCCGGGCTTCACCCATCTTTCCTCAGTCAAGTTCCTAAGGGGAATTCTGCTTCCACGCACAGCATCTCGAAAGAGTCTGATTCACCCCTGAGTTGACGTTCGGCCCTTCCTGTTTCAGGCGTCCCTTACTCCAGTACTATGGCCTCTGCTGACTCCTGTACGTTCAATAGAACCTTTCGGTTCTGGTTACCATCGTCAGAAGGCGTTCCGTACAGGCCTCCCCGGATAAGGGCGGACACTTTCCACTCATGCACCTGCCCAATATACCTCCACAGCCCTTGGCGGCTTGGGACTTCGTCTTGTTTCGCAGACTCGTCCGACTGTGACGGCCTCCGATTGGGTTCGTGTACCTCAGGTCGAGTGTTTGCCTCCAGCTTCCTTCGGATTCCGCCTCACAGCGGACACCCTTGCCTTCAGCTAACGGTAGGCGCTCGCCAGCCCCCGTTCGGGACTTTCACCCTATAGCGTCACACCCATGCCGGGCGTAC
>NZ_KB912882.1 GCF_000383875.1 Caldibacillus debilis DSM 16016
AATCGTTTCTATCTTACCTTTAAGGGATTGAAACAAATCGAATAGCACGGTTTTAATTTCTTCGAGGGTAAGTTTCTATCTTACCTTTAAGGGATTGAAACATATCTTTCATGATGTCAGCTGTCAGCTCTGCAATCGTTTCTATCTTACCTTTAAGGGATTGAAACTGCGCTTGACGATCCAGCTTGGGCGTTGGATCGTCTGGTTTCTATCTTACCTTTAAGGGATTGAAACTTTTGTTCGCACGATTTTTCATGCTAAAATCGTGCGCAGTTTCTATCTTACCTTTAAGGGATTGAAACGATTATTATCGCGCTTGTGGATTCGATAGCGAAAAGCGTTTCTATCTTACCTTTAAGGGATTGAAACTAATCGTCAACGGTCATGCGAATTTTCGGCATGCACAGTTTCTATCTTACCTTTAAGGGATTGAAACAACGAAATATCGATCTGTGTGTTTACCCTTGATGTGTTTCTATCTTACCTTTAAGGGATTGAAACTTCATGAATTCGACTTCTTCTTTCAATCGGCTTAGCTGTTTCTATCTTACCTTTAAGGGATTGAAACTTGATCACCAGAGTCCGCACGGGTTTCCCGTTGAAAAGTTTCTATCTTACCTTTAAGGGATTGAAACGCAACTGTTGAAAAGACTGTTGCAGAGCTGCCAGCGGGTTTCTATCTTACCTTTAAGGGATTGAAACTTATACTCATCTTTGCTATGAAATGCAACATTTTTTGTTTCTATCTTACCTTTAAGGGATTGAAACGATATTTTTTTGTATCATCTTTCTCAAAGTGTATGTAGTTTGTCTTACCTTTAAGGGATTGAAACTTTGAAACCGATTCAAATCCTCATCACGGATCATTGGTTTGTATCTTACCTTTAAGGGATTGAAACAACTCACGGAAAAACTCCGTGAATTCAATCCGGCAGAAGTTTGTATCTTACCTTTAAGGGATTGAAACTCTCACTAAAGTGTCGCCCATGGCTAACCATGGGCCGTCGTTTGTATCTTACCTTTAAGGGATTGAAACTCGGAAACATCTACGAATACCCCCATTTGTTGGAGGCGAAGTTTGTATCTTACCTTTAAGGGATTGAAACTTCAATCGGATCATCTTCAAAACGATAACCAAGTTTTCTGGTTTGTATCTTACCTTTAAGGGATTGAAACAACCACTTTGCCGCCGGTTTTCGGTTGGGTCGCGGCCGTTTGTATCTTACCTTTAAGGGATTGAAACCTTTCTGTGCCAATTCTTTCATCAAGAACGGCACGTTTGTATCTTACCTTTGAGGGATTGAAACAACATATATAAAATTGATTATACAAATGACAAAATTCGTTTGTATCTTACCTTTAAGGGATTGAAACAGTCCCGCTTCGATATAGAGCTTGGCCGTAACCAGAGCGTTTGTATCTTACCTTTTAAGGGATTGAAACCAGAAGGAAAGGGTTCCGTGACCTGGACGCTTTCTGTGCCGTTGAGGTTTTGGTTTAAGTTTGTATCTTACTTTTGATAGATAGAAAACAAGATTTCATTATCTATCTGTTCCTCTAATTTCAATCTTTTACCTATTAAAGATGTCGAAATCGTTTAACCGTTCGGCCGAAAATCTTTGATTGCGTTCGCCAGTCCTTTTCGGACATAAAACCGGCAATGAACGTTTATAAATAGAAACCTTTTTTAATTTTTGCTGGCAACAAATTGTTTTTTACTCCTTCATTTTTGTAAAATACACATGCTTTTTTATTTCCAATGATGGGAATCAGCAGATATGTATCTGACACCGTTTCCGCTTTTTCCATCCCAAACATAGCGAAAGAAAGCATTCCTTCATAACAAAGATTGGCAGGTGCGGTATTTGGCGCGGAAAAAGAAAGTGATCGTGGATGTGGATACGGGGATTGACGATGCGTTAAGCATCCTCTACTTGTTGAAACAGGATGTGGAGTTGCTGGGGATCACGGCGGTTTTCGGGAATGTTTCCGCGGAACGGGCGGCGGCAAACACGTTAAAAATCTTGGAGCTGGCCGGTGCGCCGGAGGATATTCCCGTTTTCCAAGGGGCGGAACAACCGCTGTTTCGCCCGTGGCAAGGCCCGGCCGTCCGATTCCATGGGGAAAACGGCCTTGCCAATGTGGAGCTTCCGGAATCCGCCCGATCCGTCCAGCCGGGCCACGCCGCGGATTTTATCGTCCAAAAGGCGGAGGAATATCCGGAGGAATTGACGCTCCTCTTCCTCGGCCCGCTGACCAATTTGGCGCTGGCGCTGGCCAAGGACGTCCGGCTTCCGGAAAAGGTAAAAGAAGTGGTCATCATGGGCGGCGCGATCCGCGTCCCCGGCAATGCGACCCCGGTTTCGGAAGGGAATATCGCCGGCGATCCGGAGGCCGCCCATATGGTTTTTTCCGCCGGATTTCCGCTGACGATGGTCGGGCTGGATGTGACGATGAAGGCCATTTTTACGGAAAGGCATCTGAAACTTCTTGAAGAAAAATACCGGAAAGATGCGGGCGGCCAAAAAATTGTCCGGGTCGTGAAAGAACTGCTCGAATTCCGTTTTGGCGCCTATGCAGGGTACTGGGAAGAACGGGGCTGCCCCCTCCACGATCCCTTGGCCGTTGCCGTCGCCTTGGATCCTTCCCTGGCGGAAAAAGTGCCGATGCAAGTCCAAATCGAAACGAAGGGAACCCTTTCCTTGGGAGCGACGGTCGCGGATTTCCGTATCGGGAGGGGCGCCGAACCGAATGTCCTCGTTTGCGTAAAAGCGGACTACGAAAGGTTTTTCAACCGTTTCATCGATGCCTTGGCAAAATAGGGAGGAAACGGAACGATCCCTGCGCAGAAAGTGTCATGCGGAGGGGACGTCCCGCTTCAATGGGACCCCTTTAAACCGGAACAAAAACATTTGCGGGTGAACCGAATGAAAAAAGTCATCCTGGATGTGGATACCGGCATTGACGACGCCCTGGCGCTCGTCTATGCCCTGCGTTCGCCGGAGCTGGAAGTGCTCGGGATCACCACCTGCTTCGGCAATCATACCGTGGAACAGACGACGAAAAACACGTTGAAGGTGTTGGAGCTTTTGAACAGGACGGATATCCCCGTCGCCAAGGGGGCGCGGGAGCCGGTTTTCCGGCGGAACGACAAAGATCCGTCCTCTTTCCATGGATCGGACGGCCTTGCCTGCGCACCCCTTCCCGAACCGAAGGCCGAACCGGCGGACGAACATGCGGCCGATTTCATCGTCCGGACGGTCCGCGCCTATCCCCATGAAGTGACCCTGATCCCCGTCGGCCCGTTGACGAATCTTGCCCTGGCCGTCATGAAAGATCCCTCCATCGCCCGCCTCGTGAAAAATGTCACGCTGATGGGCGGCGCCGTTTTCCATCCGGGGAATTACACGCCGGTCGCGGAAGCGAACATTTACGCAGATCCGGAGGCCGCCGAGCTGGTCTTTCGCTCCGGGATGCCGGTCACCATGGTCGGCCTCGACGTGACGATGAAAACCCTTCTTCCGCGGAGCGTTTTGGAAGAATGGCGGAAAATCGGCACGCCATTGGGCAGATTTTTAACTCATATTACGGAATTTTACATGGACGCTTATTTAAAGTTTTATCCGTCCATCGGCGGCTGCGCCCTCCACGACCCTTTGGCCGTCGGCGCGGTCATCGATCCGTCCTTTGTCAAAACGGAACGGCTGTACGTGCAGGTGGACACGGAGGGGGAGATCTCGAAGGGAAGGACCGTCGCCGACTTGCGGCCGGGCCATCCGGAACCGAACGTGGATGTGTGCACGGAAGTGGACGCCGAACGTTTCCTTCGGCATTTTCTCGACCGAATGAACCGTCCCGGATCATGAAGGGACGGTTTTTTCTTCCCGTTTCCGAATAGGGGTTGCGTCCAAATCTTTGTAAAAATTTTGCCTCCCGCTTCGCGGGCACGGGTCTTGGCAATAGGACCCTTTCCCGTCCGCTTCTTTTTACACGGTTTCTTGGACTTCATCCAAATAGGGCGGCGGAAACCAATACCGTCCGGGTTAGCCCGTTTAATCCTTACAACCTGTTTCAGGCAAAATCCCAGCTAGTTTCTGTCGCCGCCGTCATATAAGCCGTCCTAAATACCGGTCACGTCCGCCCGTCCTTCCTTTGAATGCTCCGCATGGTCCGCAGCCGGCCGCAAGACGCCTCCCTTTGAAATTCCTCCGAAATACCGTTGCGGGCGTCAATGAGCGAATACGCCGCCGGTTTCTTCTCCATTAAATTCCGGATGAAATGCCGGAGCTTTTTCATGACGGATAGAAGGAAATGTTTTATCATATCCTGGGAGATGATTTTTTCCTTCTTGCCCGGATCTTTTCGCATCAGGAAGGCAGGTGGCTGGGATGAACGAGCGGCAGAAGGAAATGTTAAAAATATTGTTGACCGGAAAAAAGGAAATTTTTCGCGTCGAAGAATTGGCGAAGCAGCTCGGCTGTTCGGAAAAAACCGTGAGGAATGATCTGGACCAGATCGAAAATTTCCTCCGGAGGACCAGCGGGGCAAAACTCATCCGCAAACCCGGGGTTGGCATATCTTTGGCGATCGGGGAAGGGGAAAAGGCCGGGCTTTTCCGGGAGCTTTTTTCCACACGCTCGCTGAGCGGCGAAGAACGGCTGTTTGAGATCGCTTTCCAGCTGCTGACCAGCCGGGATCCGATCCCGCTTTCCCGATTTGCGGACAAGTATTTTGTTTCGAAAAATATCATAAACAAAGATATGAAATCTCTCGCCGGCTGGCTGGAACGGTTCCGTTTGCGGCTCGTTTCCAAACCGAAACTGGGAAATAGGGTCGTAGGGTCGGAGCTGGACAAAAGGATGGCCCTGGCCCACTTGAATGAACTGTTCCCGGAAGCCGCCTGCCATAAAAGCTATGTCCTTGATCTGTTTTTGCCCCATGAAGTCACGACGGTAAAAAACGCCTTGGATGATATGCAGCGGAGATTCTCCGTTTCTTTTACGGACGATGCCTTGGAAAGTTTGCAGATCCACGCCTTGATCATGGTCAAAAGAATCCGGCAACAGTCGCCTGTGGCCGTTCCCGAAAAGGAAAGGGAAACCGCCGTCCGGCAAAGGGAATATCATTGTTCGGAATGGTTTTGCCGGCGGCTTGCGAACGATCTCCGGTTGGCTTTTCCGGAAGAGGAAAAGATCTATTTTACTTGGCTTCTTGTCGGCAGCCGGAAAAAATGGGACGAGGGGACCCGGGACAAATTCCGATGGGACGAGGAAACGGCCGGCATCGTCCGGCGGCTGATCGAAAAAATGACCCGGTTGACCTTCCTTCCTTTTGCCGATGACGAGGCTTTGTTTCATGGTCTCGCCGTCCATATGCACGCCGTCCGGTTCCGGATGAAATACGGGCTGCCGATTACCAATCCCCTCTTGGAAAATATCAAAAAGATGTATCCCTATATGTTCAGCATGGTCATTCTGGCCATGGAAGGCATCGACGAAATCGCGAATATGCCGGAGGATGAGGCGGGGTACATCGTCTTGCATTTTCAAGCTTCCGCCGAGCGCCTGGAAAACAAAAGAGAGAAGGTAAAAGCATGCATCGTCTGCCACATGGGGATCGGGATGTCCCGGCTCTTGGAAACGAAAATCACCCGTCAGTTTCCGGATATCGAGATTTTGGGCTGCTTGGGAAAAGCGGAACTTCCGGATTTCTTAAAGAACCACGCCATCGATTTGATCCTTTCCACCGTTCCCGTTGAAAAAACCGAGATTCCCTGCATCGTCATTTCGCCCCTGTTTGAAACGAGGGACGGGGAAAAGCTGAAACGGCTTCTGGCCGGGTGGGACAAGGGAAAATCCTTTGTCGCCGGGAAACCCGTGCTCGCCAATTTCATCCGTGAAGATACCGTCTTTTTCGGATGGCAAAAAGAACACCGCTATGAAGTGGTGGAAATGCTGTGCATGGAACTGTACAGAAAAGGCTATGTCGAAAAAGGGTTCATCGCCAGCGCCATGCAAAGGGAGCGAAAATCGGCGACGGCCATAGGCGGAGGCCTCGCGATTCCCCACGGCGACCCTTCGATGGTTTTGCGTTCCGCGGTTGCTTTGGCGGTATTGTGGGAGCCAATGGAGTGGGGAAATGAGAAGGTATCCCTCGTCTTCCTGCTCGCCATCGGCAGCCGGGAAAAGGACGAAGCCCGCGGCGTCATGAAGGAAATCGCGTTGATCAGCGAAACCCCGGATGCCGTCAAATCCTTCATGGAGGCGAGGAATTATCAAGATCTTCTGCGCGTGCTGAAGGACTTGGGGGAAGAAAAAGCCTTTGCAAGTCCTCTCGGTACGGTGCCGCAATAAGGGGACGCTTTTTCTTCTATTGAAAGGAAAGTTCTTGCAAAGATTCGCTGGCTGCTGCGATTTCTGCCGGGTGCTTTTTCTTCTATTGAAAGGAAAGTGCTGAACATATCATCAATCATCCGGTAGTGCATTGGCGCTTTCCCTTCTGAAAGAAAAAGGCGTCAAAGCCATGGGATCCTGCGGCGATACCATGTTCGGACGTTCCCGGACGGGCGGGAACGCCCTTATTTTTTAGGCCGAACGCTTCCCCCGCACAAACCAAACGCAAGGATCCGCAAAGGGTAGCTTTTTCCTCCTCAGCCGGCGCGTAACGGCCTTTTCCCGGAAATCCGTACCGGGCCCGCCGCCCTTGCCGCCATCGTTTTTTTTGTGGGATGTCCGGACGGGCGGAGGCAACAGGACTTGTTTTTCCGCCAATAAACATTTCTTCCCGCAAATGTCCGAACGGGAGAAGGCAATACGGCTTGTTTTTTCCGCCGAACAACCTTTTTTCCCGCGGAACATCCGAACAGGGGGACGAAAATACGGACTTTTTTCCGTCAATAAATGTTTCTCCGGGGGCGGCAACACGGTCTGTCCTTTCCGTAAATAAACGTTTCTTACCGCAAGTTCCGGTAAAAATTAAAAATATTTTTCGGACAAACCGGCATTATGATAAAGAGGAAAGAAAATCATGCATCAGAGAAAACGCTTCAGGGAGGAACAAGAAAACGATGGGAAAGGCAAAAATACTTGCGGTTACGGCGTGTCCGGTCGGCATCGCGCACACGTATATGGCGGCAGAAAACCTGCAAAAGGCCGGTGAAGCGCTGGGCGTAGACATCAAAGTCGAAACCCAAGGTTCCATCGGTGTTGAAAACCCCTTGACGGAAAAGGATATCGCCGAAGCCGACGGAATCATCATCGCCGCGGACAAGGAAGTCCCGAAGGAACGTTTTGCCGGGAAACGGGTGCTGATCACGGGCGTCCAGGACGGGATCAAACGCCCGGAAGAATTGATCAAACAGGTACTGGAAGGGGACGTCCCCATCTATCGGCCCCAAACCGCCGCGGCGGATGCGGACCAAAAAAGCGTCCGGAAAGAAAATCCGGTGTATCGGCATTTGATGAGCGGCGTTTCCTACATGGTTCCCTTCATTGTTGTCGGCGGGCTGCTGATCGCCCTGTCCTTGTCCCTCGGCGGGGAACAAACGCCGAAGGGGATCGTCATTCCGGATGATTCCTTCTGGAAACACATCGAAAGATTGGGTGCCGCTTCCTTTATGTTCATGGTCCCGATCTTGGCGGGCTTTATCGCCGTAAGCATCGCGGACCGGCCGGGTCTCGTTCCCGGCATGATCGGCGGCTACATCGCGGCAAACGGCAGCTTCTACGGAAGCGAAGCCGGAGCCGGGTTCATCGGCGGGATCATCGCCGGATTTCTCGCCGGTTACGTGGCCCTTGCGATCAAGCGGATCAAAGTGCCGAAGGCCGTCCAGCCTGTCATGCCGATTATCTTCATCCCGATCATTTCTTCGCTGATCGTCGGGCTCTTGCTGATTTTTGTCATCGGCGCTCCGGTCGCGAAGCTGTTTGAATCCCTGACGGACTGGCTGGCAACGATGGAAGGCGGAAGCTCCATCGTCTTGGCCATGATCCTTGGCGCGATGATCGCCTTTGATATGGGCGGTCCCCTCAATAAAGTCGCCTTCCTGTTCGGCGCGGCCATGATCGGGGAAGGAAACTACAGCATCATGGGTCCGATTGCCGTCGCCATCTGCATTCCGCCCATCGGCATGGGATTGGCTACCTTCATCAACAAACGAAAATACAGCCAGGAAGAAAGGGAAGCCGGAAAAGCGGCCTTCACCATGGGATTGTTCGGCATTACGGAAGGCGCCATCCCCTTTGCAGCGCGGGATCCGCTGCGGGTCATTCCGGGCATCATCGTCGGCTCCATGGCCGGTTCGGTGATTGCCATGATCGGGAACGTGGGAGACCGGGTCGCCCACGGCGGTCCCATCGTGGCCGTCCTCGGCGCGGTGGACAATGTTTTCATGTTTTTTGTGGCGGCCATCATCGGTTCCTTCGTTACGGCATTCATGGTTAATCTTTTGAAAAAGGACGTGGAGGACGGGAACGGAAAGGCTGCAAAAAGGGAAAAAAAGGAGAAATCCGTCGCCGATGAAGCCCAAAAACCTTCGGATTCCGCTGAAACCCCGGAAAACTTTAAACTGGCCGATCTGACGAATATGAATTTGATCGAACCGGATTTGAAGGGCTCAACCCGGGACGAGATCATCGACGAAATGATCGAAATGCTGGACAAGGAAGGAATTCTATCTTCCAAGGAAGAGTTTAAAAAGGCGATCTTCAACCGGGAAAAGGAAGGCTCCACGGGCTTGGGCATGTCCATCGCCATCCCCCACGGCAAATCGGCCGGGGTAAAACGCCCCGCGGTCGCCTTCGGGCTGAAACGGGATGGCGTGAATTGGAACAGCATCGACGGAAACGACGCAAAACTGATTTTTATGTTGGCCGTTCCCGAACGGGCCGCCGGAAACGCCCACTTAAAAATTCTTCAAATGTTGTCGCGGAAATTAATGGATGAAACCTTCCGGTCCCGGTTGTTGAATGTCCAATCGAAAGAGGAAGCCTACCGGCTTTTGGGAGAAATCCAATAAACAGTACGGGGCCGGTTTCATCCCGGCAATAAGGCCATAGAAGTTGCGGAAAAAGCGGATGCAAATAGGTGCTTATTCCGAGTCCGCAGCGCAGGAGAACGGTTTTGCCGGAAACCTGCGGGCTTGAACCGGCTGCGGGGGAAGGGGCATGATGCCCCCTCTTTTTTATGGCCGGAAAAATTCCCTCCATTTTCCCGCAAATTCCGTTGACATGAAAGCACTTACATTTTATAATGAAGGAAAAGATCGCGAATCTTTGAAACTTCTTTGTGGAAAAGAAGTTATATATTTTTTGAAATGTGTAACCGGTTACCTATCGGAAAAATCCCAAATCTTGATGAAACGGCTGGTAGGAAAGATGGCAACGATCCGTGATGTGGCAAAGCTGGCGGGCGTATCGGTCGCCACCGTATCCCGGGTGCTGAACAACCGGGGATACGTGCACCAGGACACCCGGAAAAAAGTCGAAGAGGCCATTCTGAGCCTCGACTACAAACCGAACGCGGTGGCGCGGAGCCTGTTCAAAAAAACTTCAAAATCGGTCGGTTTTATCATTCCGGACATTACGAACCCCTTTTTTCCCCAACTGGTCCGCTCCGTGGAAATGGTCATGAAAAGGGCCGGGTATACGATCCTATTGTTCAACAGCGATGAAATCCTTGAAAACGAGCTGAAGAGCATCGACTTGATGGTCTCCAAATACGTGGACGGGTTTTTGGTCGTATCGAACACTTTGAAAAAGGAGCACATCAGCGAGCTCCCGCTTCCGGTCGTTTGCCTGGACCGGGTGATCGGCGAGGAAATACCTTCCGTCTCCGTCGACAACTACGCCGGCGCACGCAAGGCCGTCCGGCATTTGCTCGAACGGGGGTGCAGAAACATCGCCCATATCCAGGGCCCGGCGAAGGTCTGCACCGCGGAAGAGAGGTTGCGGGGATACAGGGACGAAATCCGGGCAAACGGTTTGAAACCGTATATCGTTCCCGGAAACTACGATCTGAACACGGCGATGGAGAATGCGCTGGAATTGTTCGAAAAACACCCGGAAATCGACGGGGTTTTCGCCGGAAACGACGTGATGGCGGTCGGCGCCATGAAGGCCGCTTCCAAATTGGGCATTCCGATCCCGGGCCGGCTGAAAATCATCGGGTTTGACGGCATCGAATGGGGAACGGCCGTGACCCCCGAATTGACGACCATGGAGCAGCCGATCAGCGAACTGGGGAAAAAGGCGGGGGAACTGCTACTCGAGCTGATCAACGGCGGAAAATTGCGGACCAGCCATTACGTTTTTGAGGCGAAGCTGATCGTCAGGGAATCGACGTAAGCAAAAATTTCAAATTCGCGAGGAGAGCGGAGGTAGACCATGATCACCGTTGTCGGAAGTTTGAATATCGATCTGATTTCCACCGTCGACCGTTTTCCGAAACCCGGAGAAACGCTCATCGGCAGCGAATTCCGAACCAGCTTCGGGGGAAAGGGGGCCAACCAGGCCGTCGCCGCCGCCAGGCTGGGCGGAACCGTGCAGATGATCGGCTGCGTCGGGGACGATCCTTTCGGGCATGAATATTTGACCTATTTGAAAAAGGAAGGCATTCTTGTCGACCATGTGAAACCGGTTACACACGTTTCCACCGGCACCGCCCTCATCGTTCTCGCCCAAGGGGAAAATTCCATCATCGTCGTTCCGGGGGCCAATTTCCAATTGGCTCCGGAAGATATCGACCGGATGAAAGACGCACTGGAAAAAAGCGACATCATCCTCATGCAGCTGGAGACCCGGCTTGACACCGTCGAACGGGTCCTCTTCTGGGCGGAACGGTTCGGGATCCGGACGATTTTAAATCCCGCTCCGTTCCAGCCGATCCCGGACGGCTGGTGGGAGATGATCACCTACCTTACCCCGAATGAACATGAGGCGGAAGCGCTGATGAAAAGCGCAACCTTCAAAGAAGAATTCCTGGAAAAGCTCATTATCACCCTCGGAAAAAAGGGAGCCGTCTATCATGAAAAGGGGAGGAAGATCGAAATCCCGGCTCCGCAAGTGGATGCGGCGGATACGACCGGCGCCGGGGATACGTTCAACGGGGCGCTGGCCCATTTCCTGAGCGAAGGCCTTTCCTTGGGAGAAGCCTGCCGGTATGCGGTCCATGCCGCCAGCCTTTCCGTAACCAAGCCAGGCGCTCAAGGGGGAATGCCGACAAGGGCGCAGCTGGAAAGTTTTATGAACGGACGGTGACGTCCGCAAACCGGAAAATGAGGGCCGGCCAACCGGAGCCACAAAAGATGCGGGGAGGATAAGAGCATTGAAAAAATATCGAATTGGTGGGACCAGTTGGCGAGATCCGCATCCTTCCCCGACTCCGATGAACCGGCCCGGCCGTCGATTCCCGCGATCTTGGCCGCCTCGTCGGTGATGCTTCGCAGGGCGGCGGTTTCATCCAATCCGCGCTTTACGGTCATGCCATGAAAGGTTCCGCCAGTCCCGAAAAAAGGGTAATCGCGGAATTGCCAGACCGGCTTGTCCTTTCCCTTTATCCCTTTCCTGGGTCATCGCCGGCGGCCCGGTCAAAAAGTTCTTCACAATTTGTTCATCTTTTTTTCACATCCTGTTCCTTTATCTGAACCCCGCATTCCGTCAAAATGGAATGGGAGATTTCGTTCTGTCGAACGTCAAAAATTCGACATGTTTTTTACCGTTCGGCGAATGGCGGGGAGCCGGAAACGCCCCGCCATTCCGATTCATTTTCAATCCTGCATCCATCGGGGACGGGTTGTAAAACAACGGGAAAGCGAAGGGAGGAACGACCGATTCGTTAACACCTTTTCACATGGACAGCACGGATGGAATGCTGGGAGGACAGAAGATGGAAAACAAAAAATGGGGACTTTCCGTTTTGACGGCCATCGTGGTCGGGAACATGATCGGCGGCGGCATTTTTATGCTGCCCGCTTCCTTATCCCATGTCGCCAGCCCGATGGGGACCACCTTCGCTTGGATGCTGACGGGATTCGGGGTGTTCATGATCGCCCTCGTTTTCGGGAACCTGGCATTAAGGAAGCCGGAACTGAAAGCGGGGCCGCAAAGCTACGCCCAGGCCCTTTTTTCTTCCCCGAAGGCGGGAACCGTCGCCGGCTACAGCATGACCTGGGGATATTGGGCGGCGAACTGGAGCGCGAACGCATCCATTATCATTTCCTTCGCCGGATACCTTTCCACATTTTTTCCCGTCTTGCAAAGCCGTGAGGTGCTGTTTGCGGTCGGGAATTTTCAGCTGGAGACCGGGCGGGCGCTGACCTTTGCCATCTGCACGGCGGTTTTATGGGCCATCCATTGGATCTTGTGCCGGGACTTCAGCAGCGGCGGAAAAATCAGCGTCCTGGCGACGACGGCAAAGGTGGCCGGCTTTCTATTATTTATTTTGCTGCTCGGGGGAAGTTTGGAACTGGCCTTCGCCAAGGATGATTTTTCTTTCGTCCGGCCCGGCGGAGAGACGGTGCCCCTGTTGAAACAGATGAACGCCGCGGCCGTATTGATGCTCTGGGGATTTATCGGCATCGAATCGGCGGTGATGCTTTCCAATCGGGCCAGATCGCAGAAGGATGTGAAACGGGCGACCCTTCTCGGGCTGATGATAACCGTCTTCATCTATATTTTTATTACATTGCTGACGATGAAAGCTGTTCCCCTCGCCCAGCTGCAGGAATCGCAAAAACCTTTGGTCGACGCTTTGAACCGGGCGATCGGCGGCGGGGGTGGGATGATCTTGGCCCTCTTGGCCTTGATTTCGTTAACCGGCTCCATCATCGGCTGGATTGTCGTGAGCGCCGAAGTGCCTTATCAGGCGGCAAAAAACGGCTTGTTCCCGTCCTTTTTCGCAAGGACGAACGCCAAGGGAAGCCCGGGCCGTTCGATGTTTTGGACCAATTTGTTGACGCAGGTCTTTCTGTTTTCCACGGTGTCGGGAACCGTCGGCCAAGCCTATAATTTCGCCGCAATCGTCGCCACTCTTTCCTATTTGGTGCCATATTTCGTCACCGTCTTATACCAGCTGAAGCTGGTCGTGACCGGCGAAACCTATCAAAGCCGCTGGATAAGCCGGACGAAGGACGGGATCATCACCTTTTTCGCCCTCCTGTATTCGCTTTGGGTGATCAAGTCGGGAACGGACGACTGGCTGACGTTCGTTCTGGGGATCGGCCTGTTCGCTTCCGGGCTCATCCTGTATCCCATCCTGATGAAAAATCGGGGAGAAGAAGCGGATAAACCGGAAGGGGAAGGGATGCTGCCGGCCAAAAACGCGTTGCCTTTTCAGCAAATCAAATAGAAATCAAGAATCCGGGAAAGCGGAAATTCCCGGATTTTTTTTTGCGCGAATGCGCGCCGGCATCCGGGATGACGGAAGGGAAAGGCCGGAAAAAGGAGTCCTTTTTCCCATTTTTTTGAAGAATTTTTTCCCTTGACAAAAATATAAAAAGTAGTATAGTAAAGTATCTGATCAGTTCTTTTCTTTTTCGGTCCATCGTTTCTTTGGAACGAAGGGTGTCCTTTGTTCCCGAAACCTTCGGCCGAAAAGCGCTGACCCTTTCTAGATTGAAAGCGAGTGATCGTTGATGATAGGAAAAGCAAAACGGAATCTTTCCACAGCGACAGGTTTTTTCCTTTTGGCCGTCGTTCTCCTTTGGTTAAAAACCTACGTGATCCAGCAGACCCAGTTTGAGCTGGGGACGGAAAAAGCCATCCAGAAATTTTTGCTGTTTTTGAATCCGCTGGGATCGTCCCTATTGTTTTTGTCATTCGCTTTATTTTTGAGCGGACGGAAAAAGTACGCCGGGATCCTTTTCATCGACCTGGTCCTTTCCGTTCTTTTGTACGCCAACGTGGTTTACTACCGCTTCTTCAGCGATTTCATTACCTTTCCGACGATGTTCCAAACCCAGAATTTCGGGGACTTGGGCACCAGCGTTCTATCCTTGATGTATCCGTCGGACATTTTGTTCTTCAGCGACTTCATCCTGCTTGCTGCCGTTTTTGCTTCCCGCTATAAAAAACTGGACGCTTCCAGGATCGCCCGCAGGAAAGTCGCCGCATTGCTCATCTTTGCCCTGGGCGTCATCAGTTTCAATATCGGTCTCGCGGAAGCCGACCGGCCGCAGCTTTTGACGAGGGGCTTTGACCGGCACTACATCGTCAAATATTTGGGGATGTACAATTACGTTCTCTATGACGCGGTGCAAAGCACCCGTTCCACGGCGGAAAAGGCCTTGGCCGATTCCAGCGACGTGACGGAAGTGCTCAACTTTACGCGATCCCATTACGCGAAGCCGAATCCGGAATATTTCGGCGTCGCCAAAGGGATGAACGTGATTTACTTCCATTTGGAATCGATCCAGCAATTTTTGATCAATTACCGATTGAACGGGGAAGAAGTGACCCCGTTCCTGAACTCCCTGATCCGGGATAAAAATACGATCTACTTCGATAATTTCTACCATCAAACCGCGCAAGGGAAAACCGCTGATGCGGAATTCATGATCGAAAATTCCCTGTTCGGCCTGCCGCAAGGGGCGGCCTTTACGACGAAAGGGTTGAATACCTACCATGCCGCCCCGGCGATATTGAGCCAGCTGGGAGGATATACGACGGCCGTGTTCCACGGCAATAACGGGACTTTCTGGAACCGCGACGAAATTTATAAATCCTTCGGCTACGAAAAGTTTTTCGACGCGGATTATTACCAAATGGATCCCGAAAACACCGCGGAATACGGGTTGATGGATAAACCGTTTTTCGCCCAGTCGATCCCGTATCTCGAGTCGCTGCCGGAACCGTTTTATGTGAAGTTCATTACCGTTTCCAACCATTATCCTTACCTGATCGATGAAAAAGACGCGACGATCCCGCCGCACCATACGGGGGATAAATCCGTCGACCGTTATTTCCAAACGGCAAGATACGCGGACGAGGCCTTGAAGGAATTCTTCGACTATCTGAAGGAATCCGGCCTCTATGACCGTTCGGTGATCATCATGTACGGCGATCACTACGGCATTTCCGAAAACCATAAAGAGGCGATGGAAAAGGTTCTCGGGAAGGAGATCGACGCCCTCGAAAACGCCAAATTGCAAAGGGTGCCGCTGATCATCCGCATCCCCGGGGTCAAGGGAGGCGTCAACCATACGTACGGCGGACAGATCGACTTGCTGCCGACCCTCCTGCACCTTCTCGGCATCGATTCGAAGGATTACATCCATTTTGGAACGGACCTGCTGTCGAAAGACCATGATCAAGTCGTTCCGTTCCGGAACGGGGATTTTGTCAGCCCGACGATCAGCTACATCCACGGAAAATTTTACGATACCCAAACGGGACTGGAACTGCCCGAAGATCGGATGGACGAAGCGAAGGAATACCTGAAACTGGTGGAAAAGAAACTTTCCCTTTCCGACAAGGTGGTCAATGGCGACCTGCTCCGCTTCTACACGCCGAAAAACTTCAAGCCCGTGGACCGGTCGAAATACGATTACAATCGCCATGAAGAAACCGTGAATCATTGAGGACCTGAAAACCTGCCTTTCCGGCAGGTTTTTTTATTTGCTGCGCCCGGCATGGGCACAAACGTTGAGCGCACCGGCCGCTGCGCGTTGTGAGCGCCCGGCGCGCCAAAAATAGGGGCGATACGCCGGCGCGAAAAATTCCGGACGGGGACCGGCGGGCGTCAGGCCCCCCTCAGGAGACGGAAAATTTATGCCTAAAGCAATGAATATGAAAGGATTTTCGTCAATGGCCTAGAAATTTAAAAGAAAAATCTCCTTCGGAAGGTGACCCGGATGGAAAAGAAAGCGATCATTATCAAGGCCATTGAATATATGAAAGACCATTTGGATGAAGAAATTACCACGGAAGAATTATCGAAATATGTGGGGTACAGCCCCTACCATTTTGTCCGGATTTTTAAGGAAGTCACCGGCGTGTCTCCCCGCCATTATTTGTCGGCGCTGCGGATTGAAGCGGGCAAAAAAATTTTGGCCGATTCATCCTCATCCATATTGAAGGCGTCGTTATCCGTCGGGTATCGGAGCATGGGAACCTTCAGTTCCCTTTTCAAACAATATGTCGGTCTGCCGCCGAAACAATATCAAAACAGCATCCAAGATTTGTACGGGTTTTTGAATGCCTACGATTTTCAAGAAACGGACCGGGCGTTTCAACCACCCCATCCTTCCGTCGTCTGCCATCTTGAACCGCCGGAAAAGTTTAAAGGGATCATTTTTGTAGGTTTATTTCCGAGGCCGATTCCGGACGAGCGCCCCGTTGCCGGCACGGCGCTAAAGCCCGGTGAAACGACATGTGCCTTTTATCATGTGCCGGACGGCACGTATTATGCTTTGGCCGCAGCGATCTCCTGGAGCCTGAATCCAAAAGACTATTTTTTGTTAAACCGTGCCCTTCGCGGGAAAGCCGAACGACCCGTGGCCGTGAAACAGGGGTCCCAATCCGTCGTAAGGATCAAGCTGCGCGAGCCGCTGCCCTATGATCCCCCGATATTGATCAATCTGCCCAGATTGTTGTTTGAAAAAGTAAAGGGGGCAAACAAGAAGAAAAATGATTCCGATTTTTTTGATAAAGTAAAGGAAAACAATACGTAGGAGGTGGGCAGCGGCACAGGTCTGAATTTGCCGGTTCGGAAAGTCTTCAGGCACCGCGGCCGATTGCTTGACGGGTGTTTTGCAAGAAAGACATTCCAAAATTTCTGCCATCCGATGATGTCCGGGAAAGAGGCGTGAATTCGTATCATCCTTCCAAGCCTGTCGTCCTGCCGGCCATTCCGTCATGTCAAAAAAGCGGGTTGGGATCGAGAAATACCCTGTCCTGCTTTTCCATAGTTTTCATATTTTCTGTGAAACGGATCCAGCAGGATTTTCGAAGCGGACCAGCAGAAAGGAGGAACCGTCCGTGGATCGCGAGGCAATCCTCTCCGAAATCCAACGTTTGGAAAAAGAAATTGCCGAAAAGAAAGAACGGCTGGCTGCATTAAGAAAATCTTTTCCGGCCAGAAAAGTAAAAAACTATCAATTTTTCAATTCGGATCATCGGCGCGTTACCCTTTCGGATCTGTTTGGCAATCATCATGAACTCATTGTCGTGCACAATATGGGCAAATCTTGTTCCCATTGTACCATGTGGGCGGACGGATTTAACGGCGTTTATCATCATATCATTGAGAAATGCGCCTTTGTGGTGGCAACGCCCGATCCCCCGGAGGTGCAAAATGCTTTTGCGGCTGAACGGAGATGGCAATTTCCCATGATCTCAACAAGGGGCACGACCTTCAAAGAAGATTTCGGTTTTGCAAAAGATGGAACCTATTATCCGGGTGTCTCCACCTTTCAAAAAGATGCGGATGGAAATATTTTTCATATCGCCGACGCCCCTTTCGGGCCCGGGGATGATTATTGTGTCGTATGGCACCTGTTTGACCTGCTTCCGTCCGGTTCGCAACATTTTCATCCAAAACGAAAAATCAATAAAACCTCTCACCTCGATCTGACGAATAATATTGCGATTCAAGTCAGAAATTACGCAGAAGCCGTGCATTTTTATAAAAACACGATTGGCATGACCGTTATGGATGAAACGTCCGGAAGCGAAACGAAGTTTTCCTTCGGAGGCCAGAACTTCTATGTCGAAAACAATGAAAAAGAGTATGGAAATGTCTGCTTCGAATTGGCGGTCGAAGATTTTCAAAGGGCAATAGAAGCGCTCTTAAAAAATGGCTGCCGGATCGCAAAGACGTTCGGCGAAAAAAGCGTCCTGATCGACGATCCTTACGGGATGAAATTCCATTTGTTTGAAAGCGTATGAGAAATAACCGTTCAGGAATCGAAGAATATTTTGGGAATTTATCGGAAACATCTGGGCGATATGCTTGAAAAATGAAATCCAATGAATTGCTGAAAGCCGTTTATTTCCGATTGAAGATCTGAGCATTGGGGGCCAATCGATCGGAAGCGCGTACGGAAAACGAACAGGACGGTTTACCGGAAGGCGGTAAAGGAGGGGGAGACAAGATTTGATATTTGAATTGACCATTCAAGTGCGGGTGAAAGATATAAATGAAGGAATACGATGGTACCAGACTTTATTAAACAAGCCGCCGGACTTTATCCCCCATGCGGGGATTGCCGAATGGGAGATTATCCCGGGCTGCTGGCTGCAAGTGGCGGAAGGGGACCCGGCAGAAGGAAGCGGACCTTTACGCCTTGGCGTACCCGATATCGCGTTTGAAAGAGAAAGGCTTGTCCGGGATTTGCACATCGAGAACTTCAAAATCTATTCGAGGGAAGAAGTTCCTGTAAAATGGGGAACTTTTGCTGACCCTTGGGGAAATCTCCTCGGTTTCTTCGAATATCTGGACAAGACCGAGGAAAAAGAGCGAATAAAAACATTATCGGGCAATCAGCCTCCATCCTATTCAAATGCGCGGACGCTCAAAGAAAAGGAGCCCAATTTTTGAAACCCTGTTGCCGGACTAATGAAAAGAAAAGGGAAGGGTTCTGGCGGTTTCCAAACACTTCCTTTTTCTTTTTGCGCATAAAATCCCCGTTAATCCTTTCGGTCCGGAAATCCTTGAGATCGCCGCCCTGTAGTATAATGGGAAGGGATTACCTTTAAGGAAGGAACGGGACCATGAAATATGAACGAACGATAAAGGGGACCTTCATCCGGCGGCTAAACCGGTTCATTGCGGAGGTGCAGGCCGGGGAAAAAACGGAGAGGGTCCATGTCAAAAACACCGGCAGGCTGAAGGAATTGCTGGTCGCAGGGGCGGAGGTGGGATTGGAAATTTCGTCGAACCCCGGCCGGAAAACGAAATATTCCCTCGTTTCCGTGAAGAAGGGAGACCGTTGGGTCAATATCGACTCCCAGGCGCCCAACGCGGTCGTTTACGATGCCCTAATGAGCGGCGGAATCGCCGAACTCGGCCCGATCCGCCTGCTGGCAAGGGAAAAGGCCTTCGGCAAGTCACGCTTTGACCTCTATTACGAAGGGGAGACGGAAAAAGGGTTTATGGAAGTCAAGGGCGTGACCTTGGAAAAGGACGGGGTGGCCTTATTCCCCGACGCGCCGACGGCAAGGGGAACGAAACATATCTTGGAATTGACGGAGGCGGCAAAGGAGGGCTACGGCGCCGTCCTGTTTTTCCTCGTGCAAATGGGGGGATGCCGGGCATTTTCGCCAAACCGGGAGATGGATCCGCCCTTTGCCGAAGCCCTTTCCAAGGCGGCGAAGGAAGGGGTCAAAATCCTCGCTTACGATGCCTTCGTAACGGAAGATGAAATGGTGATCGGCCAGCCGGTGCGGGTGATGATTTAACCGGCGGACCGGCCGGATCGGGACCCGGAGAATGCCTCGCCTCACCGGATCGGGCGGCGTTTTGCGGTAAAGTTGACATCGCCACGGAAATATGATATGTAAATAATGTCGATTAGCACTCGGGGGAAAAGAGTGCTAACCGTTTCTTCACCATCGGTTCATCCTTTAGGAAAGGAGAATGCGGGCCATGGCGAAAACCGAATTTAAAGCGGAATCGAAGCGGCTGTTGGAAATGATGATCCATTCCGTCTATTCCAAGAAGGAAGTGTTTTTGCGGGAACTCATATCCAACGCCAGCGACGCCATCGACAAGATTTATTACAAAGCGTTGACCGACGACTCCCTGACCTTTAATAAGGACGATTATTACATAAAGATTATCCCGGATAAGCAGAAACGGACATTGACGGTCCTCGATACGGGGATCGGGATGACCAGGGAAGAACTGGAATCGAACCTGGGGACCATCGCCAAAAGCGGTTCCCTGGCCTTCAAACAGGAACACGAAATCAAAGACGGGCATGACATTATCGGCCAATTCGGCGTCGGCTTTTATTCGGCCTTTATGGTGGCCGACCGGGTGACGGTCATCAGCAAGGCCCTGGGAAGCGAAGAAGCCTACAAATGGGAATCGGAAGGCGCCGACGGTTACACGATCGAACCGTGGGAGAAAAAAGAAGTCGGGACGGAAGTCATTTTGCATTTGAAAGAAAACAGCGAGGACGAAAATTACGACGAATTTTTGGAAGAGTGGCGCCTGCGGGAGATCATTAAAAAATATTCCGATTTCATCCGTTATCCGATCAAACTGGCGGTCACCCGGAAGAAAAAAGACGGCGACTCCGGCGAAACCGCCGATACGGTGGAAGAAGAAACGGTAAACAGCATGGTCCCCATCTGGCGGAAGAACAAAAACGAGCTGAAAGACGAAGATTACGAGAATTTTTACACGGAAAAACATTACGGTTTCGACAAGCCGCTCAAATATATGCACATCCGCGTCGACGGCACGATCCGTTACCAGGCCATCCTCTATATTCCGGAAATGGTGCCCTTTGATTATTACACGACGGAATATGAAAAAGGGCTCGAGCTGTATTCCAACGGCGTCCTGATCATGAACAAATGCCCGGACCTCCTTCCAGACTACTTCAGTTTCGTCAAAGGCATGGTCGATTCGGAAGACGTGTCCCTGAACATTTCCCGCGAAATGCTACAGCATGACCGGAACTTGAAAGTGATCGCCAAAAACATCAAAAACAAAATCCGCAAGGAACTTTTAAACATGCTGAAAAACGAGCGGGAAAAATACGAGACCTTTTTCAAAAACTTCGGCAGGCAGCTGAAGTACGGCGTCTACAGCGACTTCGGGGAACACAAGGAAGAACTGCAGGATTTGCTCCTGTTCTATTCCTCGAAGGAGAAAAAGCCGGTTACCTTGGAGGAATACGTCTCCCGGATGCCCGAGGACCAAAAATATATTTATTACGCGACGGGGGATTCGGTGGAACGGATCGAGAAGCTGCCGCAAACGGAACTGGTCGCCGACAAAGGGTACGAAATTCTGTACCTGACGGATGACATCGATGAGTTCGCCATCAAGATGCTCGAAAAATACAAAGGCAAGGAATTCAAATCCGTCACGAGCGGCGACTTGGGAATCGATACGGACGACAAGCAAAAGAAAGAAGAAACGAAGGAAGATAAGGCGCTCTTTGACTTCATGAAGGACGTGCTCGGCGACAAAGTGAAAGCCGTCAAGGCTTCGACCCGGTTGAAAAGCCACCCCGTCTGCTTCTCCACGGAAGGCGAGATTACCATCGAAATGGAAAAAGTGCTCAGCGCCATGCCGAACGGGCAAAAGGTGAAGGCGCAAAAGGTGCTGGAAATCAACACGGACCACCAGGTTTATCAAACGCTGAAAAACGCCTTTGCCCAAGACAAGGAAAAACTGAAACTTTACACGAACCTCCTCTACAATCAGGCCCTGCTCATCGAAGGGCTTCCCGTCGAAGACCCGGTGGAATTTTCCAACGACATCTGCAAGATCATGACCTGATGTTCGGAAAGGCGGTGCAAACCGGTTTGCCCAAGGTTTGCATCGCCTTTTCTTTTTTCAAACGGGGGGCGGGCGAAAATCGTGCCCCTCAGGGGAATTCACACCGGCAAAGGCGGACTGCAACGTCGGAAAATGGCGGTTCGAAACTCCCGAATGGATGCCTCCCCTAACAACGGTCATATCAGATTTGAAGAATCGCAGATGCCAGCGGTTGCCGAAGAAAGCGGAAAAAACGAGGAATCCGTCCGTTATCTTTCCCGCGAGGGGGCTTTTGAAACAAGGGACGGACAAGGAACCGGCCTTTCCCCCGGATCATTTCCTGCCATTCCCACTGGGAATCTTTTTCCCCGGGGATTATACTGTTTAAATGGGGGAGAGATGCAAATGTTTTTCGCCATTCTGATTAGCGCCATCGGAACCCTTTTGTTCCATTCCTATAAAAATACGAAAAAAGTCAGTGTGAATACGATACGGATTTCCAAGCCGGGCACGGCCTGGAAAAAATTGAGGATTCTCCATTTGTCGGATCTGCATCTGGAAAAGCTGTCCATCAGCCCGGAAGAGTTGTATCGGATCATTTCGAACAAAAAGGTGGATCTGATCGCCATTACCGGCGATTTCCTCGACCGGAAGCGGACCATCCGGAAGCTGCCCGAATACCTTCAGGTTTTGCAAAAAGTCAAGCCGGCATACGGCATTTACGCGGTCTTCGGAAATCACGATTACATGTTAAACGGGGAATCCTTCGAAACCTTGAAAAACACCCTGGAGGAGAACGGCTGCGTAACCTTGCAAAACGAACATGTTTCCGTCCCGATGGGGAATGCCATGTTGAACATTATCGGCATCGATGATTTCAGCACGAACCGGAGCGACTTAAATAAAAGCTTTCACCGTCTTCCGAAAGGGTTCAACCTGGTGTTGACCCACGATCCGAATGTGGTGCTCCATATGAAAAAATTCCCTTACGATTACTTGTTGTCCGGGCATTTCCACGGGGGCCAGATCCACTGGCCGAAGCCTTTCCATCTCGTCAAAATGGGAAAACTCGTCCGCATGAACATGATTAAGGGACTGCATGTGCTGAACGGGAGACCTTTTTACATCAGCGAAGGATTGGGGCAAACGGGGGTGAATATCCGGCTCGGAAGCCGCCCGGAAATCACGATCCACGAAATTGTCTGAAAACGAACCGGCAGCATGAACAGGTCGGGAAATCAGCGTCCGTCACCCGAAATCGGTCCGGCTCCCGAAGGCGGCGGAAAATCCCGGCCGCCTTTGTCCCGGGACGAGCCATGATCCGGGTATTTTCTTGTTTGTGCCCCTGTTGCTTTCCGTTCCTGTTCTTCTTCGCCGCCGATGCCGGGCTTGCCCCCGGCGTTTTTTCATTTCCTCCTTTTTGCATGCGCAGCCCTCCCGAAGGTTTTTACGGAAATTCGAGCCTATGCTCGATGAATACGCGAGAGCATGGAAATCGCAGGAAACCGTCTTACTCACGTGGGAGCCGGAACCTCGATGAGCAGGTGCAGGCAGGGAAATGCCTCCCGAAGGTTTTGCGAATTTCCCTCTCCCGATTTTGCGGCAAGGGAACTTGAAAACGCGGAAAATTCCGGCAGCCTTTCAGATCGGCCTTTGCGGACGAACGGACGAAGCGGCCTATGGTATAATGGGGAGCGGGAAGAAAACGCGTTTAAAGGATGGGAAACATGGAAGAATGGACGAAAGAGACGTTTTTGGAAAAACTGGAAAGCGGAGAGAAGGGAGCCTTTTATTTATATACCCCCTTTTGCGGGACGTGCGCGCTGGCGGGCAAGATGCTCGCCGTCGTCTGCGAACTGCTGCCCGAACTTTCCGTCGGGAAGGCCAATATCAACTATTTGCCGGATTTGGCCGAAGCCTTTGCGATTGAAAGCGTGCCCTGCCTGCTCATCTTCCGGGACAAAAAAATCCTGGAAAAGATCTACGCCTTCCGTTCCGTCCCGTATTTGTACGAAAGACTGCGGATCTGATCCGTCCCCTTTTAACGGGCTTTTCCACCGAAGAGATTCCGGACATCTCCCCAAGGCGGCGGGACGGCCGCCCGCCCGCGGCGGTATTTGCGTCCTTGCCATCCCCGGATCCCCATTTTCCCTCCCATTGATGGCCGCCCCTTTCAAACAAAGTCCTCCATCCATTGCATAAATTGGATAAAGTTGCAGACAGTAAAGATAGATTCCTGTTGAACGCACGGCGAAGAACATTTCCCGAAAGGGAAGCGTTCCCCGAACGGTAGGAAAGCGGCCCGGCCCGGATCCCGTCCGAACCGGTTTGGAAGGGGCCGTTTGCCGAAAGATCCGGTCTGCGGGGAGGATTTCACGGCCGGGTGCCGGTTTCCGGTAAAAGGCTTCGGTAAAAGGCCTTAATCCGGCTCCAGGCATCTTCCGGCCCGCCGGACAGCCGGCTTCCATCAACAGGGAAAAGAATCTTAGAGAATGGGAGGGGAAAGCGTGAAAGGGGCCGCAGTCAAATGGGTGAGCCTTTTTTCCCTTTTGTCCACCTTGTTGTGGATCACCGGATTTTTCATCGCTTTCCACGATCAGGCGGCGAAACATTCCCCGCCCCCGCCCGCGGAAGGCATACCGGCCATGTCGCCGAAGGGGGATGATGGCGCCTTCCGGATCGTGGCGCTGGGGGATTCGCTGACGAGGGGAACGGGGGATGAAACGGGAAAAGGCTATGTCGGTTATCTCGCGGATCATATAAAAAAACGGACCGGCAAAAAGATCCTGCTGCGCAACTTGGCCGTCCGGGGAATGGTCTCGGAAAAATTGCTGGGCCAGCTTCGGCTTTCGGAAGTACAGCGGCAAATCTCGGACGCAGATCTCATCTTGATGACGATCGGCGGAAACGACCTTTTTCAGAAGGGAAAGGCGCTGCAGATCAAATCCAAGAAAGACGTCGGTCCGGTCGAGAAGAAATTTTTGCGCCATTTGGACGCCATTTTCCGGGAGATCCGGAAACGTAATCCCAACGCCTACGTCTTTTTTATCGGCCTGTACAACCCTTTCTCCGACCTGGCGGAAGGGAAAACCTATTCGGAAATCATCCGCCGCTGGAATTTTGCCGCTTTCGAAACCGCCGAAAAATATCCGCGCGTCGTCGCCGTCCCGGTCTTCGATCTGTTCGAAATCGATGTCAATGGGTTTTTAAACGTGGACAAATTCCATCCGAATGCCGAGGGCTACCGGAGGATCGCCCAACGGCTCGCTCCCCTCGTGCCGCTGGCGGAAAGGAAAGAAAGCGGATGAATCCCGGTCCGGTCATCCTGGAAGCCGTCCGATTGACAAAAAAGATCGGGAAAAGGGAAGTGGTGAAGGACGTTTCCTTTTCCGTCCGCGCGGGGGAAGTTTTCGGCTTTCTCGGCCCGAACGGCGCGGGAAAGACGACGACGATCCGCATGCTGACGGGGCTGGTCAGGCCGAGCGGGGGAAGGGTCACCGTTTGCGGGTTCGATATCCGGCGGGATTTTTTAAAGGCCGTCCGTCAGATCGGCTGCCTCATCGAATATCCGGAAATGTATCCCTATTTGACCGGATGGGAAAACCTGGAACATTTTCAACGGATGACCCCGGGCATCCCGAAAAGCCGAGTGGGGGAAGTGGCGGAAATGACGGGTTTGGCGGACCGCATCCACGACCGGGTGAGCACCTATTCGCTGGGCATGCGCCAACGGCTGGGCATCGCCCAATCGCTCCTCGGAAGGCCGAAAATATTGATCTTGGACGAACCGGCCAACGGCCTCGATCCTTTCGGCATGCAGGAGATGCGGACATTCATCCGCCGTTTGGCCGCGGAAGAGGGGATGGGTGTGCTGATCTTCTCCCATTTATTGAACGAAATCCAATTGGTGGCCGACCGGGTGGCGATCCTTTCGGACGGAAAAATCATCCATAGCGGCACGGTGGGGGAATTGCTTGCGCGGAAGGAAAAGGTCCGATGGCGGATCTCTCCGTTGGAAACGGGAAAAAGGATCTTGAAGGAAGAAGGGGTGGATCTTTATGAGGAAGACGGGTTCCTGATCGCCTCCCATCGCCCGGAAAAAGCGCACCTTTTCAACGAAAAGCTGGTAAAAAACGGGGCCCAGGTCTTTCAAATCGAAACAAAA
The DNA here is from genome assembly GCF_000383875.1 of Caldibacillus debilis DSM 16016. Taxonomy (NCBI): domain Bacteria; kingdom Bacillati; phylum Bacillota; class Bacilli; order Caryophanales; family Bacillaceae; genus Caldibacillus; species Caldibacillus debilis. Next base: position 25,598 of record NZ_KB912882.1, read on the forward strand.
CTGCCGACCCTTGAAGATTTGTTCATGGAGCTGACAGGAGGAACGAGCCGTTGATTCCACTCGTCCATAATGAAATGTTAAAAATGATCCGGAAAAGGCGTTTCACCGCCATCGCCTGGATCATCGCCGCCCTCACCCTCCTGTTTTCCTACGCGGAGAAAAAGGAATTGGATACCCTCTATGAACGGCTGGGTTCCGATGACTGGCGGACGGCCTTGCAAACGAAGATCGTCGACGCCCAAAACCGGCTGAACTCCCCGTCGCTTCCGGCAAAAACGAAAAAAAATTTGCGGCTTTTGATCCGCCAGCAGCAATATTATCTGGAACGGGACATCAATCCGCACGCGCCGGGAGCGCCGGGATTCATGCGCCTTTTGCTCGATGATTCCATCCATTTGTTCATTCCCCTCCTTGTCGTCGTTGTCGCATCGGATTTGGTCGCTTCCGAAGCCGGAAGCGGGACCCTAAAATTGCTGTTGACCCGGCCGGTGAAAAGGTGGAAAGTCTTGGCGGGAAAATATATCGCCCTCCTGCTTTCCGTTTCTTTCATCCTCTTGCTGATGGGGGTCTTGTCCTGCCTCCTTTCCGGCTTCTTTTTCGGTTTCGGCGGCTGGCAAAACCCGGTTTTGACCGGTTTTCGCCCGGCCGGGGAAGATCTGGACGTTTCCAATGTGCATTTGCTTCCCTTGTGGCGATATTTGCTGTTTCAATTCGGTTTCGCCTGGTTTGCCGGCACCGCCGTCGGCAGCATGACCTTGATGTTTTCGGTTCTGTTCAAAAGCACCCCCCTTGTCATCGGGATCATGGTCGCTTTCCTGACCTCGGGGGCCACCTTGTCGAACATGGTTTCCTCCTGGCCGTCGGCCAAGTATTTGTTCATGATCAATCTGCAGCTGGCCAATTATTTGAACGGCCGAATGCCTCCCGTCGAAGGGATGACCCTTTCATTTTCTTTGGCGGTCCTTGCCCTGTGGGCAGCCGCGGCCTTGGCGGTTTCGTTCATGATCTTTACGAAGAAGGACATCTATTGAGGGCAAGATGGAAAATCAAACGGGAAAATGCCTCGGGCAATGGCGGCCGCGGGAAGAAAGCGGTGCCAAACTTCGCGGGACGCCCCGCGTTCACAAATCCGGAAGACTTTCCGGATTTTTTTTGCGGAAACGAAAGGCAGGCATTTTTGTTCCAAAAACGGATTTTTATTTTGCGGCAGAAATAAGAATGGAAATATACGAAGGAGGGGATCGTTTTGACGAAGCCGGAAAGGTGCAAGGCCGCGGTGGAAGACGCCATGCCGACTGTTTTGGCGCGGCTGAAAGACTATGTCTCCCGTCCTTCCGTTTCCGCCCAAAAGAAAGGGATCGGCGAGGCGGCCCGTTTTGCCGCCGCATTGATCGCAAAGGCGGGGGGAAGAGCGAAGATTTTGAAGGAGCCGGGCGCAAATCCGCTCGTCTACGGATTTTTCCCAGCGGGAACGAAGGGAAACCCTGCGAAAACCCTCTTGTTTTACAATCATTATGATGTCCAGCCTCCCGAACCGCTGGCGGAATGGGACACCTTCCCCTTTTCCGCGGAAGTGAGGGACGGAAGGCTGTTCGGGCGGGGAACGGCGGATAACAAGGCGGATTTTGTCGCGCGGCTGCAGGCGGTTCAAATCGTGAAGGATTCGGAGGGCGGGCTGCCCTGCCATATCAAATTTTTGGTCGAGGGGGAGGAGGAGATCGGCAGCCCGAATTTGGAGCGGTATTTGAAGAAATATGCGGATCTCTTCCGGGCGGACGGCTGCATTTGGGAATTCGGGGGGAAAAATGAAAAAGGGCAATTGGAAATCGCTTGCGGCGTCAAAGGGATCGCCTATTTCGAGTTAACCTGCAGGACCGCGGACGCGGATATCCATTCTTCGGCGGGGGCCATCATCGACAATGCGGCGTGGCGTCTCGTCCGCGCCCTCGCGTCGATGAAAAATGCCGAGCATGAAATCCTGGTGGAAGGGTTTTCCGACGGAATCCGGGAACCGGCGCCGGAAGAACGGGAGGCGGCCAAAAAGCTCCCCTTCGATGAAAAGGTGCTGCGGGACATCTACGGGTTGAAACGGCCGTTGATCACCGGGGAAAAAGGGACCGACCCGCGGGAGGCGATGGTTTTTCATCCGACGATGACCATATGCGGAATCTGGAGCGGGTATACCGGAGAAGGGGCGAAGACGGTATTGCCCAAAGAAGCGAAGGCGAAAATCGACTGCCGGCTGGTTCCGGAACAGGATCCGGCGCACGTCTTCGCCTGCATCCGAAAACATCTCGCCGCAAAAGGCTTCGCCGATATTCAAGTGGAATGGCTGAACGGCCAACGGGCGCACCGGTCCGATCTGAAGGATCCGTTCATCCGGCATGTGATCCGGTCCGCCGCGGAAGCCTACGGACGGGAGGCCGCCGTTTGGCCGAATGCCGGCGGAACCGGCCCGATGCATCTTTTCGGCCGGTATTTGCACGTCCCGATTGCCAGCGTCGGTGTCGGCTGGTACGGTTCCCGGGCCCATGCCCCGAACGAAAACATCCGGCTTTCGGATTTGCAAGAGGGAATCCTTTTTCTCGTTCATCTGCTTTCCGGTCTGTCTCTCCTATGGCCGCCGGAAAATTCCTAAAACCCCGCCCGCGAAAAAGCGGACCCGGCGAAGGCCGCCATCCCGTTTTCGGACCAAGTCCTCCCACTTGTGTAAAATCCCGCTTCCAGTCAAGGGAACATCACCATTCGGAACTGGAACGGCTTTAGCGCCCGCTTCTTTTCACACAAATTCCTGGACTTCCTTCCCTTTCCGACCGGGCCGGACTAAAGCCGTTTCCGTATGGAAAAAACGGTCCGGGCAAGGGCAAGTCTCGGGTTTTCGTTCAAACTTCTCCTTTCCTGCCAATCTTGCAGCTTGTATCCCGTGGGAATTTTTACAAACCGGCAAAAGATATGATACGATTGTAGTAGCCGCCCGCATGCGGGGAAAATGACCGCCTGCGAACTGTACATAACGCCGTACGGCCGCGGCAGGAAAAGGGGGAGAAAGGTTTGAAGCGAATCAGTATTACGACCGACATCACTTCCGACTTATCCCAGGACTTGCTCGAAAAATACGGGATCCGGACCGTGCCGCTCTATATTACCCTCGACGGGAAATCCTACAAGGATACGTTGGAAATCAGCCCGGAAGAAATCTTCGCATACGCGGAAAGGACGGGAAAACTTCCGAAAACCGCGGCCGCTCCGATCCAAGAGTTCATCGATTTCTTCCGGAAAGTCTCCGCGGAATCGGAAAGCGTCATCCATATCAATTTGGGGAGCAAATTTTCCAGCACCCACCAAAACGCGGTCATCGCCGCCCGGGAATTTGAGAACGTCTATGTCGTCGATTCGGCCAACTTGTCCACCGGCTCCGGCCACGTCGTCCTGGAGGCCGCCAAACTGGCGGAAGAAGGGCTTTCCGCCCGGGAGATCGTGGAAAAACTGGAACGGCTTGTCCCGAAGGTCGAAGCCAGCTTCGTCATCGATACCCTGGACTATTTAAAAATGGGCGGAAGATGTTCGTCCCTTGTGGCGATGGGAGCCGCCCTGCTAAACATCAAGCCGTGCATCGAAGTGATTAACGGGGAGATGACCGTCGGAAAAAAATACCGGGGAAAGATCGAGAGGGCGATCGAGAAATATGTCACCGACCGGTTGAAGGACCGGGATGACATCGTCACCGACCGGATCTTTATCACCCATGCCGGTTGTCCGGAAGAAATCATCGAGCGGACGAAAGATTTGGTGAAAGAGCTGCAGCCCTTTGACGAAGTCATCGTCACGACGGCATCCTGCACGATCTCGTGCCATTGCGGGCCAAAAACGCTCGGGGTTCTGTTTAAAAGAAAATGAGCGTCCGAAGGATTGGGACACGAATTTGTCCGAAAGCCGAAGCCCCTTCTTCGGACCTTTTCGAAAAATCACGGAAATCCGTGCCGGGGGGCCGGGGGATGGGACCGACCGGCGATCCGGGACCTTTTTTGGAAAACGTGAACAAAAGAATCGAAAATGGAATGGCGAACATGAATCGGAACGGCATGTTTTGCCCCTTGCGGGAAAGGAAATATCGGCCGTCCATCTTCCCGCCCGCGCCCTTCGGCGCGGGTATTTTTTGCATAAAAGGCGCGGAGGCGACCGGACACGGATTAAAGGATCATCGGATCATGGCCTGCGACGGATAGCCCAAAGGTACCCTGAATAGCCCCTCTGTGCCAAATGAAAATCAACAAAAAATCGGCAAGTTAGTGAAGGAACGAAGAATGACGAAAAAAGGGCCGGAGAACCGGGGATGCTCGTGAATTTCAAAAATAAGAGCCAGGTTGGCGGCAAAATCTATATAAAAATTACAAACTATTATAATTGTGGTAAAATTTAGCCGTAGATAAAGGGTTCAAGAGACAACACGAAAAGATGCGGGAAGAACTCACCGGACGAAACCTCAGGGAAGGGGCGGACCGGAAACCTGTGAAATCGGGTAGTTGATTGCGCCCATATTTTTGGGATATTGCGCAAATTCGGCAGGTTTTACATTTTTTTTGCCGTCGCCTTCATCTTGATGTCATGCTTTATTCCTCATACGCTCTGAAACATGAAAGAAACCAAGATATGGGCAGGAGGGATTCCTGATGAATTACGGCCATGTGCTGATTTTTGGCGGGACGGGGATGCTCGCCAAAGCGACCGGGTGGATTGCCGCCCGCTCGGAAAGAACGGTTGTTTTCGGAAGAAACCGGCACCGATTGGAAAGGATCGCAAAACAATACGACGGTTATGGGCTGGAGGCGAAACAACTGGACTATACGGACAATGCGGCATTAATCCGGGAGATTCATGCTGCCCACACCCAACATGGTCCGATCGGCATGGTGGTGGCCTGGATCCACGGCACGGCCCCGAAAGCCCTTCCGACCATAAAAGAGCAAATTTCCCGGCTTCAAAGCGATCCTTGGACGCTGGTCCATATCAAAGGCAGCAGCAGCCGTCTATCGGACATCACAAAACCGGATCCCGACGCACCGGAAAATTGCCAGGTAAAAGAAGTGAGGTTGGGTTTCGTTTATGACGGCACATCTTCCAGATGGCTGACCCATGAAGAAATCTCGGACGGGATAATCGAAGCCATCAAAGGAAATCAACCGATAACGGTTGTGGGCACTTTGGAGCCTTTGGACAAAAGGCCATGAATCGGGAATAAATGGCTTCGGAAAAGAACTTTGCAATATCTGTAAAGGGGATATAAAGATTGTAAAAAAGCGGGCGCTTTCAGAGGGTTGTCAAGGGAAAATTCCATGCAGTTTTTGGACCGGTTTCCAGAAATGGAAGGGAAAAAACAGATTTGGCAAGGGCGGATGATTTTGACAAAAGGCGATACGGCGCGGGTTCGGCACGCTTTTTCGGCGGCGGGGCGGGAGGCCTTCGGACAAGGGGCCGCCATCATCTCCGATTTCCAGAATCTTGCTGAAATATTACATCAACCCCATGTTATCATAGACTTGCAAGCAAGATTCATAGAATAGGAGGGAACAAGCGTGAAAAAATCCGTAATCACCATCGCCGCTTCACTGGTTATCACGGGCTCTTTGCTCATCCCGAAAGCCGGCGCCCAAACCGCTGATATAAAAGTCGTAAAATTGAACAATTATGCCAATTGCGGGGCAACCGCCGGGGAGATGAAGTCCTGGCTCCTGAAAAACATGCCGGATCTTTACAAACAGCTGATTCCTTCCGAATGGATGAAGCCGTCCTCCGGCCAGCAAAAAACGGTCGTAAAAACGCCGGCCTCCGGGCAGAAACAGGCCGATAGACAAACCGGCCAAAATCAAGGAAATAAGCAAACGGTGCAAACGCCGGCAAACAATAAGCAAACGAACGCCCCGGCCGGCGGAAATAAAAACACTGCCGTTCAAAATCCGAACGGGCAAACCGGCGGAAATTCATCCGGTTCCACTTACAGCCTGAAAGCCTATGAACAACAAGTGGTGAATTTGACGAACCAGGAACGGGCGAAACACGGTTTGGCCCCGCTGCAAGTCGACCTGGCTTTGAGCAAAGTCGCCAGGGAAAAATCCCTCGACATGGCGAGGAACAATTATTTTTCCCACAACAGCCCGACCTACGGTTCACCCTTTGACATGATGAAAGCCTTCGGCATCCAATACCGTACCGCCGGAGAAAACATCGCAAAAGGGCAGCGGACGCCGGAAGAAGTGGTGAATGCCTGGATGAACAGCGAAGGGCACCGGGCAAATATCTTAAACCCGAATTTCACCCATATCGGCGTCGGATTTAGCGAAAACGGAAATATTTGGACGCAACAATTCATCGGAAAATAACGGAATCTTTGAAGGGAATATCCGGTCCTGCACCGGATATTCTTTTTTCTGTCAGGAAGGCGTCGGTATAGGCCCCGGCCGCGGCCGGGGACACGGAAGAGCAAGGGACGCCGATCTCCCCGAAACCGCTGGGGACACAGGGAAGCGGCTCCGTCCGTTGCAACCGGGGGAAAACACGTCAGGAACGCCTGCGATCATGGCCCTTTTCCATTCCCATTTTCCATTGGTAGGTGATTTTCAAGCCTTCCATCAGGGAGACTTTCGGCTGGAAACCCAAGATCCGTTTTGCCTTTTCATTGTCCAGGCAGCTCTCCTTAATGTCCCCGGGTTTTTCCGCCTGATAGTTCACTTTCAAGGCCGTGCCGTGGATCCTTTCCAGCGTGCGGATCAACGTGTTGAGGGATGTTTTCTTCCCGGTGGAGACATGGATGATCTCCCCGTCTCCCTTGTCCGCTGCGGCAATGGTCGCTTCAACGACGTCCGAGACATAGATGAAATCCCGGGTCTGTTCGCCGTCGCCGTAAACGGTGAAAGGTTCCTTGCGCGAAAGTTTTTCCAGGAAAACCGCGATGACCCCGGCTTCCCCCTCGCCCCTTTGCCTCGGGCCGTAAACGTTGCCGTATCTTAAAATCGTAAAGGGAAGATGGTGGATCCGGCTGAACAGCTCGATATATTTTTCGCCAGCCCATTTGGAAAGGCCGTAAAAGGAAACCGGATCCGGCGGGGAAGTTTCGCGGATTTTCCCGTCCTTTTTCTCGCCGTAGACCGCCGATGTGGAGCTGAAGATGATTTTTTTCACCCCCGCCGTTTTTGCCGCCTCCAAAACGTTCAGCGTGCCGGCGAGATTGATATCGGCATCCTGGCGGGGGCTTTTTACCGACCGGCGGACATCGACTTGCGCGGCCAAATGGAATACCGTGTCGGGCCGAATCCCTTGAAAAATTTCTTTAACCTTTTCGCTTCGGATATCTTCCGCGTGGATTTCCGCCGACGGATGCACAAAGGCGGAATCCCCGGCGGCCCGGTTGTCGATGATATGGACTTCGGCCCCTCTTGCGATCAGCTCATCCGCAAGATGGGACCCGATGAATCCCGCCCCTCCGGTCACCACCGCCCTCATTTGGCTTCACCCGCCGATTTTTGAATTCGCATCAAAATTTCCACTCCATTCAAACGTGTTCAACATTTTCCAACAGCTCCGCGGGATCGCCGACGGTACGGAGGGGAACGGAATAGCGCGGATGATTAAACACAAAAGAATTCAGCAGTTGATAGCCTTCCGGCAGATTCCGTTCCATCCTTTCCCAAACGGCCGGATCGACGGATGCGTTTTTGAACTGCAAGCGCCAATAGTTTTCTTCGGCCTCCTTCAGCAGGGCCAATATCCTTTCGTTGGGAAGTTTATACCCTTCCGGCAGCGAGCGGATGATTTGATCGAATACGGGCCGCGGCATGTAAATATTCGGTTGGGAAAAACCGGAAAGAAAGATGGATTGGTAAGCTTCCTGCGGGATCGTGTCGAACGCCTGGCTCTCTTCGGGGAAAGGGCCTTTTTCCTCAGGGCTCTTTCTTCGGAACAGCCGGCCGAAGAATTGGGCCGTCCGGATATAAGACAGGAAGAGATAAAACCGCACAAGGGAAAGAAAATTAGCCACGGCGTCCACCTGCCAATCGTTTCTGATCGATCGCCTGGTAATAGATCTTTAAAAGATTTCGGGTCGACTTTTCAATCGACCAATGGGGCAATCCCCATTTTCTTGCGTTGGATCCCAACTGTTTCCGGTATTTCTCGTTATCCAGCAGCAAGTTCAAGTTTTGCGTGAGCATGTTGACATCCTTCGGCGGGGTCAATAATCCCGTTACGCCGTGTTCAATAATCTCGGGAATCCCGCCCGTATTGCTGGCGATGATCGCCTTTCCGGCGATTTGCGCCTCAATGACAGATAGCGGTTGATTTTCAATAAGGGTGGGGAGGACGAAGATATCCGATTGGGTCAAAAGTCCGGGGACGTCGTCCCTTCTGCCGAGAAACTGCACATCCTGATCCAGTCCGAGGGCCATAGCTTGATTTTTCAAGGCGGCTTCCTGTTCGCCGGATCCCACAATCCAGCATACCCAGTCACTGCGGATGGCTTTCAAATTCTTCAGCGCCTCGAGCAGATAATTGAGCCCCTTCAATTCGGCCAATCTTCCGGTATAAAGGATGACCTTTTTATCGGCGGGCTTAACCAGCGCCGGTTTGATCCGCATCCGCCGGATAAAGTTTTCCGCGTCGTAGCCGTAATGTAAAATGGTCAGTTTTTCCGGCGGGACATCGAATTCGTCGAGAAAGATATTGCGCAGCCACTCGTTGCATACGATCGTGATATCTGCGGATGTGGCCCCTTTCTTTTCCACATCGTCGTAGTAATCCCGGGCCATGTAGGAAGTTTCGGATTTATGGATCGATTCCAACTGCATCCTGATTTCATGGGCGACGGAACCGTGGATCGTCGCCACGTGGGGGATATGTTTCGGCTTGATCCGGCTGACCGCCGTCGTCGAAAGCACATCTTGCGTGTGGATCAGGTCGTATTTATCCAAACCGAAATAGGCCGCGCTCAATTCAAAAACATAACGTTGAAACTCGGTCCACCGGACAAGAAAGTTTCTGTAAATGAGCGGATAGTTTTGCTCGGTGAGATTGGCGTTAATGATGGGAATCACTTTTTCCCGCGGCAGTTTTCGCCCTTTGTTGTACAAGTGGACGGAAATATTGTCCTCGTCATAGCCGAGGAGATCCACTTCATGACCGTAGGATTCCAATTTTTCCTTCAATTGCGTCATATACGTCCATACGCCGCCGACATGAGGGATGGGCCAATAGGTTGCAAGCAATATTTTCATTACCATACCTCTTTCTTTAGGAAAATAACTATTATGTAGAATATGTATATTTTGTGGAGCTGCTATCGGCATAGACTTTTATTCCAAAATAAATAAAAATGGGCGTTCCCTTTTTTGACGAATGAAAAGGAACGGGGAAAGGGAGGGGAAAAGAAAAAGGGGAGGCAGGGGATTTTTCCGGTTCCCGATGGAAGCGCGAAAAAATACGGTCACAGGATGATCATTTGCAAGATGATCGGCGTTCCCCTCAACGGAACGTCATCGGTTTTTAAAAACAATTTTCCCGCTTTCACTTCATAATTGGCCTTGGGCTGCAAAATTCCATTTATATATAAACTGTACAAGGATACATCGCCTGGAGGCAGTATTTTCTGCGAACCGTACCCGTTCATTCCATCCTCATCGGTATAGACCCGCTTTTTTCCGTCGGAGACGGCAAAATACTCCGCGATCATGACCGGTGCCGGGACGGCAAAATGGCGCAAATCCCGTTCATCGCCATCCGGAATCATCAATACCGGCCGGGGCAGGGAGAAAGGCAGGTTATAAAAGTAGTGATAACCGCTCATCATGATCCCCCTTTAGGGAAAAATCCAAGGATTCCTATGGTTATATATATAAAAAACCCGCGGAATTGGTGATCGATCATGGGTAAATTCATTATTTTTCCATTGTCCATTTCATCGGAATCTCCTTTTTGAACGGGGTGCATATGCTGTAGTGAACATGAAAGGAGCGGGGTGTGAATGGGTTTAAAGATCATCAAGCCGTTGATGACCACGGATGTCCAAATCTCTGTCGTACCGGTCGTTCAACGATTTTTCACGGAAATGGAAAAATCCATTCCCGAAAATACCACGTACCGAATTGACGCCGGCAAATTTCTGGACGACTCGGGCAACAAGGTGGAATATTTTCCGCCGTTAAACTTAAATAACAGTTATTTTAATGTGTATATTAACGGATTTCTGCAAATGGAAGAGAATTTTGCGTACACCGCCGGCGAAGAGGGAATCGGCAATTTGTTGATCACCGTCCCTGAAGGGTCGGAAATCCCTGCCGGAACGCCGATCATTTTGGAAGTGGTAAACTTCGAACCGGTTGTCAATAATTCGCGGAAAAATTGACCGTTTTCCCGCGCAAATCCAAATGGAGAGAAAGGCCGAAAAACCCGGCCTTTCTTTTTGGTTTGTCCGAAAATGGCAAGCATGGGGATGTTGAAAGCGGGAGCGGGACAGTCCAGAGCTGGGGCCGCAGGAAAACAAGGCCCGTTGGTATGGCGGAATGGTTGAGAAAAGGGGATGGACAGGCTTCGGCCGAAAGGGATGCGATCCGGGCAAGGATGCCGGACCTTGCGCGAGGATGCGGATGAAACGCCGTCCCCAAGGGACAGATTAGGCGGAAGCCGCAGAAATGCCGCCCTTGCTTTGGGAGCTTGAGCGTCTTCCTGTCCAATTTGGTCGACGATCCCGCGGAACGGCCGCTCTTGCTTCGGGGTACCGCCCGCATATACGCGATAGACCCCGAGGTGCCGTTGAAACGGGCGGGAGCCGGTAAAGCCGCAGGATCCGGCACGGCCCGGGGAAGGGAAAGGCCATTTCCGAACGGTTTTCGGCCGGTTCGGTATCCGGGAATGAAAATCTAAATCCTTTCGGATCGGGGACTCAGGCCGGCGACTCCTTTTCCCTCTCAGAGGCCAAAACGGGGAGGCCGCAGCTTTTCCCAAGGTTTTTAGGCATCATACAAGGGAAAAAATATGCAACAGGACGGTGAGAACTTGAACATAATGATTCATCGTCAAATGGGGGGAAGACTCGCCGATCAGCCAGGCGAAAACCAGGCAATGCAAAAAATCATTTTCCACACTTATCCATCCTTCACAAACATGATCTTCCCGCCCCGCGCAGGTACGGGCACATCCCGCCGTTTCGATAGGGCAATCCGCCCGGCGGAGTTTTTTTCCCCGGTTCTGCGAAAAAAGCCGGCGGATGGCGGACGAGTCAGCGATGGCGCCGGGCGGATTGCCTGTCTGAAGATCTTTCCGAAAATGCGAAAAGAGGCCATCATGTTTCCAAGAAAGCTTTATACCATTCGACCGTTTCCTTGAGCCCATCATCCAAAGACACTTGGGGGACGTAATGGAGCAGCCGCTTCGCCTTTTCCAGCGAAGGGATTCTGACCGGAATGTCTTCAAACCCCGGTCCGTACGCTTCGGCGTAAGGGATGAATTCGACGGTCGACCGGCTGCCGGTTAACGCTTTAATCCGCGCGGCCAATTCCAGGATCGTCACCTGATCCGAGGAGCCGAGATTGAAGGCGTGATGATCCGCTTCCTTCGCCATGGCCAGTTCCAAACCGCGGACAATATCGGATACATAGGCGAAACAGCGGATTTGCGAACCGTCGCCGTGCACGGGAATCGGCTCATCATTCAGCGCTTTGCTGATGAAAACCGGGACGACCATGCCGTATTCGGAAAAAATCTGCCTCGGGCCATAGACGTTAAAAAGGCGGATGACCGTTACCGGCAGCCCTTTGTTCGCGTAGGCAAAACAGATATGTTCGTCCAAGGCTTTTGCCGTTGCGTAACACCACCGGTGAACCGACGGGTCCCCGAGGAGACGGTCGGAATGCTCATGGTAAGGAAGATTCGGATTTTTTCCGTACACTTCCGACGTGGAGGCGAAGATCACTTTCTTTTGCTGCCGGTGGGCGAGCTCCATAATGATTCGTGTTCCGTTGATGTTCCCTTCGATCACCTTTAACGGATCGCGGACGGTGTTTTTGACTCCGAGCACCGCCGCCAAATGATAGATGACATCATTTTTCTGGATCAATTCTTCCATCAGCTTTCCGTCCAGGACGCTTCCCCGGTAAAATTGAAAGCGGGGGTGGTCCCGGACTTCATTTAAGAAATCCGGCTTCCCGTTGGAAAGATCATCGACCACGTCCACCGCATGTCCTTGTTTCAGCAAATGTTCCGTCAGGTGGGAGCCGATAAATCCCGCTCCCCCGGTTATCAGGATCTTTTTCGCCATCATTCCTTCCCTCCCCGGCCATCGGTTTCCCTTGTCCAGGGAAGGAAATAGCTTTCCGGAAAGATCACTTGCTTTGCCGCGGCGGAAATTTTTTCCCGGTCCATGACGGAATGCTCCGTAATGACGACCGCCAGGTCATATCCGGAAAGCGGATCGTCGGCCGAACGGAGGACCTTCCCGCCGACGGTCAGCTCCGGAACAAGGGGATCGAAATAATCGACGGCGGCGCCTTTTTCCATCAGCCGCCGGATGACCTCAATGCTGGCCGATTCCCGGACGTCATCGATGTCCTTTTTATAGGCGACGCCGGCAACGAGAATTTTTTTGCCTGCCAATCCCCCGGTTTCCGCCAGAAGCCGCAGCACCTTTTCGGCAATGTACGCGGGCATCTTTTTGTTGATCCGGTCGGCAAAATGAATGAAGGGGGTCTCGTGGTCGTATTGTTTCGCCTTCCAGGACAGATAGAGCGGATCGATCGGGATGCAGTGGCCCCCGATTCCGGCGCCGGGCAGATAGCGGGTGAAGCCGTACGGTTTTGTCGCGGCCGCATCGATGACTTCGTATACATCTATGCCCATTTTTTCACATAATAGGGCAAAATCGTTGATGAAGGAAATATTGATAAACCTTTGGGTATTTTCCAGTATCTTCGTCATTTCCGCCGCCCGCGTGGAAGAGACGGGGTGGACGGCCACAAAAATCCTTTCGTATAAATCTTTTGCTTTTTGCAGGCACGACGGGGTGATGCCGCCGACGACCTTCGGAATGTTTTCCAGCGGAATTTTGCTGCCCGGGTCGATCCGTTCCGGGGAATAGGCCAAATAGAGATTTTCTCCGGGGCGAAATCCCCGCTTTTCCAGTTTCGGGAGGATCAATTCCTCCGTTGTGCCCGGAAAGCTGGTGCTTTCCAAAACGATGAGCTGTCCTTCCCGAATGTGGGGAAGGATAAGATCGACGGCGCTGTTCACATAGGAAAGATCCGGTTCTCCCGTTCCGGTGAGGGGGGTCGGTACGCAAATGAGCACGGCTTCGGTTCCGGCCGCTCCTTCGCCGTCCTGAAAAAGGGAAAATTTTTGTTCCCGGATACAGGTTTGAAGAAACCCGCTGTCCACATCCGGGAACAGAGATTCACCCTTTTCGATGGATTCCAGTTTTTTTTGATTAATATCGATTCCGTGGACGATAAAACCATTTTGCAAAAAGAGCTGGCTGAGGGGCAGTCCGACGTATCCTAATCCGATGACGGCTACTGAATTTTTCTGGATGCTGGCCATTCATACTCCTCCCTTGATTGAGACTAAAATATTGTATGAGGAACCGGTGCGGCGGTTATAGGCAGAACGGATAGCTTCCGTGAAATTGTGTGTTACCCTTAAAATTTTTGTGAATTTGGATTGCAGCCGAAGGGGAAAAGGGGAGATCGGATGAAAAAGTTCCCGTTTTCCGGGAACGGATGCCCTTGAGACGCAATCTTTCATATAAAACGGGACAGGAGGAGTAAAACGATGAAAAAACGGGCCGTATTTTTGGACAGGGACGGGGTCATCAATGAAGTCCTCAGCAAAAGGGTAAAATTCGTGAACAAGCCGGAAGAATTCTACTTTTTGCCCGGCGTTCCGGAAGCGATCAAAAAATTGAACCGGCATTTTGATTACGTCTTCGTCGTCACCAATCAGGGAGGGGTCGGTTTGGGCTATCTGACGGAAAAGGACCTCCGCCGCATTCACGACCATATGAAGCGGGAATTAAAAAGAAAAGGCGCGGAAATCCACGATATTGCCTGCTGCATCCATCCGCCCCATCTGGGCTGTGAATGCCGGAAACCGGGGAGCAAAATGATCGAGGATTTGGCGGAAAAATACGGGGTCGACTTGTCCCGTTCCTACATGGTCGGCGACCAGGAAACGGATATTGCCGCCGGGAAAAGGGCGGGGACGAAAACCGTTTATATCGGCGCTTATTCCCCGTCGGCCGATGCCTCTTTTCCCGACCTGGCCGCCGCCTCCGACTGGATGGCGGCGGAAGCCGGAAAAGGGAAGGGGGAGGGGTGACCTCCTTGTCGGAGGAGCAAAGGGCCGGGATGTCCTGTTTTTCCTTCCGGAATTCTTAAGCCGTTGCGGAAAGGGACGACATGAGGGTGAGGGTATTCCCCAGCGAAAGCGATTGATGGAAGGGCTGACGCTTATCTCCCGGCAGAATACAGGGGAGGGGTATTCCTGGCGAAAGCGGTTGGCCTCTCTCGTGACGTCCTCCGGAAATCGGCCGGCACGAGTTGCGCCTTGTCCTTCAGGATGGGAATGTCCGACATTTGTTTTGTTTCTGGAATCGGATCGTCCAACATGGCGGCCGGATGGTTCGACATTTTTGTTAAATGACCAATAACCGGTCGCATTTGTCCAAGATTTCGGAAAAATCGTCCAACATCTTTTTTGCCGGAGAAACCGGTATGTCCGACATCGGATTTTCAATGTTCATCATCGGGTCTGGAATGTCCAACACCGTATGCCGATGTCCATCATCGAAAAATATTTGTTTAACATCTGAACTTTAATGTCCAACACGGAAAAAAGTTCGTCCAACATTGAAAAAAATTTGTCTATCATCGCAAAAAATATGTCCATCATCGCAGAAAAAATGTCCATCATCCATCTGCGTGTCCAACACCGGCCGCGGAATGTTCAACATCTTCATCCTATGGTTCAACATGGGACGGACGGCCTCGTGGTCCATGCAATTAGCGATCCGAATGGGTTCCATATCGGTCGGTTTTGCATTGCGATTTTTTCCCATCCCGTTCATGAAAATGATCTGCGGCGTGGTCCACTCATCGGGCGTCCGACTTTGGCAATTACTGACACCCAACCGAAAAGTGCCGCCATGATCGTCCGGATTGGACATGGGGCCATCGGCTTTTTCCATCTGCCAAAATAAAAACGCCGGCCGTTACGGGTTCAATAACGGAAGGCGGAAAAGGGCCGTGGGAACTGGGCCGGATTCCCGGTGTTCCGGAGCTGTCCGGCCTCCGGTTCGGGAGAAAGGTCAAAAAGCGGCCGTTCAATATCAAAACGGGACGGCAGCGGTTGCCAAAGCGAGCAATGGACACGGATCGTGCCGATGCAGAAATCGTTTCCATGGAAGGGGAAAAGACAGGAGGCCGCCCTTTAATTCCATTTATTCCTTATAAAAATCAAACCCCGGGTTTCCCGGCAAAGGGCCGAACGGCGGAGGAGATGCCGTCTCCCGAAGGATGCCGACAGATGCGGTAAAAATGAGAACTTAATGCATCTAGCCATGGACAATCGATAAAATTGCCGGAAAGCGGGCGGCGAGCCCGCTTTCATCTTTTCCTCGGGATGGTTAACGTCTGCCAATCCGTTCCGGTCAGCAGTTTGGCCGCATAGACGATCTGCCCGATGTGATACGAATAATGATACATTTGCCGCACGATTGCCTGGAGGACGGTATGGGGTTCATTGCGGATGGTGACCGTCTTCAGCAAATCCTCTTCCTTGATTTCCTCCAACGCACGAAAAAAAACCGTCCATCCCTTTTCCCAGGAAGCCATGATTTCTTCCCTTGTTTTCCAGCGGTTGATAAATTCTTCGTCCCGGTTCCGGTCCGGTTTTTCCCCGTCCGTATGGAAAAAATCCGTCCATCGGGAAACCATGTTCCCGCTTAAATGCTTCACGATGATGGCGATGCTGTTGGATTCTTCGTTGAAACTGTGAAAAAGCCCTTCATCGGAACATTGTTCCATCGCCCTTTCCCCGATTCTTTTCATTTCCCGGAAACGATCCTTCACGACTTTTAAGTATTCCTTCCCGATTTCCATGGGACAACCTCCGTTCATGGGATTTATCAACCATCATTTCGATTTTTATTAGAAAAAATCCTGCCTAGATCCCTTCTCAAAGAAAAAACGAAAGGCTAAAAAAGGATTTTCCTGACATAAGAAGAATTTCATTGAAAAGGGCATTTTCCGACCCCGGAGAAACGGGAGCAAGTCAACCATGAAAGGAGCTGGAAAAATGAGACAAATCATCGCCCTCGGCGGGGGAGGTTTCTCGATGGAACCGGACAATCCCCTAATGGACTTGTATATTTTGAAACAATCGGGAAAGCCGTCCCCGAATATTTGTTTTCTTCCGACGGCAAGCGGCGACGCGGAAAACTACATCAATAAATTTTACCAATTTTTTCGCCGGTTTCCTTGCCGGCCGTCCCATCTGTCTTTGTTCCGCCCTCCGACCAGGGATTTGGAAGGATTTTTGCTGGAAAAGGACATCATCTACGTCGGCGGCGGCAATACGAGAAACCTGTTGATCTTATGGAAAGAGTGGGGGCTGGTGCCGGTTTTGAAAAAAGCCTGGGAAGAAGGCATCGTCCTTGCCGGGATCAGCGCGGGCGCCATCTGCTGGTTTGAGGAAGGGGTCACCGATTCCTTCGGCGAAGAACTGGAACCGATTGCCGGTCTGGGTTTCCTGAAAGGGAGCCACTGCCCCCATTATGACGGAGAACCGGAGTGGCGGCCGGCCTATCACAAACTGATCCGGACAGGGGCGATCCCCGGAGGCCTCGCCGCGGACGACGGGGCGGCCATCCATTTCGTCGATCGGGAGGTCAAAGCGATCGTCAGCTCCCGCCCGAAGGCAAAGGCATACCGCGTGCACTGGGATCAAAAGAAAAAACAGGTGACCGAGGAAGAGCTGCCCACGAAGTTTTTGGGAGCGCAGCCGTCGTCCCCGTAACCCGGGGCTGTCTCAACATGTGAGACAGGCGCGTTTTTATAAAGGAGTTGACCATCATTGACTTCTTTATATTGGCAGTATATCATCCGGCACAAACGGGCATTTTTCGTAACGGTGCTTTTGCTTGCCGTGATTTTCACGTTGCTCCCTGCCGCCGCACAAATCTGGCTGCGGGGACATGAAACCGTTCTTGCGGATATTACCGACTTTGCCCGAGGAAAATACGATATCCTCGTCCGTCCGAAAAATTCGCCGATCGAAGAAAAATTAGGGATTGTGGAAGAAAACTATTTAGGCGTGGGGGACGGGGGAATCACGCTGGATACGTGGCAGAAAATCGCCAGGGATCAACGGATCGAATTTGCCGCCCCCGTGGCTTCGTTGGGTTTTTTTACGAAAATGAATCAATCGTATCAGCTTCCCAAGCCTGACGGCCCAACCCGTTACAGGGTGAAATACGAAACGACAGACGGGGTCCATCGCTATGTCATCCAAGAGCAAACCGCTTACCTTCTTTTCCCCCTGGCGGCGAATCTTTCCGATGCCTTTTATCCGAAAGAATTGATCAATGTGTTCGGATTGTGGGGGAGGGCGAATTTTCAACTGCCGCCTTCCTATCATCCTGTGATCGCCATTGATCCTGATGCGGAAGAAAAGTTGACGGGGATCGACTTTTCGGCCCTGAAGCAAGAGTTAAACGGAGCCGATTTTTGGCCTCCGGAAGCCCATTATATCCCTCTCCTGGACGTGAAAGATTCGGCAACGCCCATTGACGCAATCATTACGGTCGAAAACTTGGATCTGTCCGAAGAAGATGTCCTTTCACTGAAACGAAAAGCGGGATTAAAAGAGGAGGATCCGCTTTTCTACGCCGTGAATCCCAATCACGAATCTTCCGACGCCTATCGCTTCATCGAAGAACAATTGGCCAATATCCCGCCGACATCGAAAAAAACGTATCAAATTCATTTTTCCGAATTTCTGAGTCCTTTTGAACAAGAATGGTATATGCTGGACAAAGATTTCCATGTGGTGATGGAATCCGAATATGATTTTAACAAACATGGCGAAATCGGCCGGGTGAGCAGCTATGAATCCCAGAACACGTTCTTCCGGGCTTCGCCGCCTGCTTACCGTTTGAAAGACGGCGGGCTTTCAATCCGGCTGGTGGACACGGAAGGCCGTCTTCCCGTTTACCGAAAATTGGAAGAAATCCGACATCAACAATTTCAATCCTCCGGTTCCAATCAAGATCTGCATTTTTTCGTACAGGTCGGCAGTGTTGCCGCGGGACAAGCCTATGAGCAACTGGCGGCCAGTCCGTTGGGAATCTACCAATTTCAATACGGTGTCCATCAGGCGACGGGCAAAAAACTTCAGCCGACCCATCACCCCGGAAGTTTTCTGCCCTTGCCAGCCCACGGACTGGTTTCGATTCGGTGGGCGGAATACTTTAAGGGAGCTGCTCCCATCGATGCGATTCGGATAAAAGTTGCCGGGATCTCCGGTTATACCGAGGAAGCGGCGGAAAAAATCCGGGAAGTGGCAAGGGATTTGGAAGAGATGGGCCTTTATGTGGATATCATTGCCGGAGCGTCCCGCCAGGACATGGTAGTGGACGTGGAAAAAATCGGAACGGTGATCATGCCCTGGACAACGTTGGGTGCTGCGGAATCAATTCTCTCAAGTTGGAATGTGTTTTCCATGGTCATTGCCGCCGTTTTTGTCTTGAGCGCCCTTTTGACGCTGTTGTCCCGATTCGGCGTCGCGGAAGCGGAAACCAAGGAAGAACGAGGCCGTTTGGCGATGTTGGGGTGGAGCGATTCGACGATTCGGGCTATTTTCCGTTTCCAATGGCGGATCCAACTGTTAACCGCGGCCATCATCAGCGGAGGAATATTGGCGGCAGCCGCCGGATTTGACTCGATTTCCTTCGCCGGTTTTGGAACGGCGATCCTCATCACATCCGGATTAAAAGCGGTGACCGGAAAACTCCATCAACGGCCGTCCAAAAGGGATCACTCCTTCCGGCCCGGCCGATCCCTTTTGACAGCTAATCTGCGTTTTTATAAAAACCACATCCTCGCGGCAAGTCTCCAGCTCATATTAACCACCTCCTGCACGGCATTCATCTTTACCGTCAATCACGCCACGACCGAACGCATCAAGAAGACCCGTTTGGGCGAATACATCCATTTTCATATCAATGAACAGCAAATGCTGCTTTTTTCGGGAATCATCCTGTTGACGGCTTTTACCCTGGCCGAGTCCTTCTACCGGCTATGGCAAGAAAGAAAAAAGCAGATCCAATTTTTAAAGATTGTGGGCTGGCAAAACCGGGAGATCCGCATGTTGCTGCTGAAAGAGTCCGTCGCATGGGCAGGAATTTCAACCGGGTTCGGAGCGATGATCAGTGTTTTTTTGGCAGGGTCCGTTTTGGGTTTCAACTCGGCGGCCGTTTTGCTGCAAATCGGTTGGGCCGGCGCCATCTTCCTCGGGACCCTTTTCATCTTTTCCATCGTCCTGTTCGGGACACTCAAATACGGTTTGAAAGGGGAACAGACATGGATGTAATCGTCCGCCATTTGTCCAAAACCTTTCGTTCCGGTTTCGAAGAAAAACTGATTTTGAAGGATGTCACGTTCGAAGTGAAAAGTGGAGAATGGGTCAATTTCATTGGACGTTCCGGCTCGGGGAAAACTACCCTGTTAAAATGTTTGGCGGGCCTCCTGCGGACGGAAGAGGGGGCTTCCATCTTCATCGGCGGCAGCCCCATTCACCAAACGCCGGAAGAGAAATTGCGCGAATTTCGCCGGAAACACATCGGATTTATTTATCAAGATTTTCAATTGTTTCAAGCGTTTACGGCAAAGCAAAACGTGATGCTGCCGGAATGGCCGTATACGAATAGAAAAAAGCTGGAAAAACGGGCGGAAGAATTGTTGGAAAGACTCCAGTTGACCGACCGGATGGACGCTGTCCCTGCCCAACTTTCCGGCGGGGAGCAACAGCGGATCGCCATCGCACGGGCCCTGTTAAATGATCCGGAAGTTTTGCTTTGCGATGAACCCACCGGAAATCTTGACCGGAAAACGAGGGACGAAATTCTGGGAATTTTGCACAACTGCCGGGAAGAAGGGAAAACGATCCTGTTCGTAACCCATGATTATGAAGTGCTGAAATACGGCCAACGGATCTTTCAAATCGATGACGGCGTCATCACAGAAATTGATAAACCGGCTATCCCCGGCTAAAGAAATTCCATACGGGGGCATAGAAGCAGGCTTTTCGCGGGAGGCAGGAAGCTGTTTTCTTGGAAAATGATCCCATTCAGCCGGCCTCATCCGAATGCTCAGCCTATATTTTTGGGCTTTGATCGGGATTTTGTATGTCCCGGCTTCGGCCTTATCCCTATGCTCAGCCTATATTCGCGGAGCCGTCTGCCGGCCGAACATGGCTGTCTTGGAATACCGTGTCCGCAAACTTTTTCGCGGCGAATTCCCATATTCCGAAAAACGGAGTTGTCATGTGGAGGGAAGAACCGTAAGGAGGCGGCGATTGGGGGAAAATTTCAAATCATGCGGATCGGGAAGCATTCGTCCAACCAGGCAGGCAATCCAACTTGCCATCCATCTTATCGATACGCCAGTGATGAATCTTTCGGCCGTTCCGCTCCGAACCGTTCAATACGATATTTTCTCTGTTATAAAATTGTTGTATTATTATAAATTAAAAGCTTAGTTATTTTCGTTTCCATCAATGATGGCAGGCAACTCCCGCATTTGCTTCTGCAGCGGCTCCCGCGGAACGCTCGCATGCCCTTGAAAGGCGAATGCCGCAACGGCCGATTCGGGACGACTTTGGGCTTTTTTCGGAACACCCGCCGAAGAATTGGACGGTCCGGCCACCGGCGAGGCGGCCGGATGAATCCCGATCCGGCGATGAATTTGCCGGCGAAAAAGATTGGAACAGCTTGTCGGCAAAAGACCACGCATTCAAAACACCGAGTCCATTCCAAAATGGACGGACTCGACGAACAGGAGGCTTCCGATGAACATCCGCAGCTTTCGTAAAGAAGATTGGCCCCAGGTGAAAGAAATTTATGAGCAGGGGATCGCGACCGGAAATGCCACTTTTGATACGGAATCTCCCGCGTACGAGAAATGGGTGTCCTCCGTCGCCGACGGTTTGTGCCTGGTCGCCGAAGACGAAGAGGGCATCCACGGCTGGGTGAAGGTCAGCAAAGTTTCCAGCCGTTGCGCCTATGCGGGGGTGGGCGAGGTAAGCATCTATATCCGGGATCGGAGCAGGGGAAAGGGGGTTGGAAAGAAACTTCTGCAAGCCATCATCGAAGAATCGGAGAAAAAAGGCTATTGGACGCTGCAAGCCGGCATATTCCCGGAAAACAGCGCAAGCCTCTCCCTCCACGAAAAGGCCGGATTCCGGAAAATCGGCGTTCAGGAGCGGATCGGCAAACTGAACGGCGTCTGGCGGGATGTGGTGTTGCTGGAAAGGCGCAGCCGCAAGGCGGGCAACGATTGATCGATGCCAAAAGAAAAGACAGCATTCATTCGACGGCCATTTTTGGGGGTGAATGCTGTCTTTGTTTTTTTCGAAAAATCTCCTTTACGCATTGGATGGCCCTGGCGATGAGTTCATCTTGAACGGCGGTTTTCCGGTAAATGAGATGGATCGGCTGTTGCTCCATTTTATGCCGGGGCTCATAATCCAGCTTCTTGAAAAACATTTTCTCCCCGGACAGCTGAACGATTCGTTCGGGAATGAAGGCGAGACCTTTTCCGTTTCGGACAAACTCCAGCAGCGCCTGACTGTGGCCGACCTCGACGAAGGGAACATACTCCTCGCCAAATTCCTGGCGAAACCAATGTTCGAAAGTTCTTCCCCAGTTCAAGTATATGAGGGGAAGGGCGTTCAGGTCCCCGGGACCCAGCTTCCGTTTGATTTGAAAATTTCTGGCACAATAAAGGAAAAAGGTATCTTCCCCGAAGGTTTCCTTTTTGATCTCCGCATCTTCCGGCCCGTGATAAACCAGCCCGATATCGATCCTGCCTCCCAAAACCTCATCCACAATGATGTGGGAATGATCGGCATGGAAAGAGAAACGGAGGTTTTCATCCGTTCCGGCCAATCGATCCACCCAATCGGTAAAGCGGCTGTCCCACAACGAATAGGTGATGCCGAACCGGATCCGTTTCCTTTCCGATTGAAACCTGCGGGCGATTTTTTTGCTGTCTTCGATCAGCTTTAACTGTTGTTCGAACAGGGGCAAAATTTCTTTGCCGAAAGGGGACAAATCCACTTTTTTGTTCGTCCGCAAAAACAGATGCTGGCCGTAAAACCGTTCTAAATTTTTGATCCTTGACGTGACGGTCGATTGGGTGACATGCAGTTCATCCGCCGCCCAAGTGAAATTTTTCAATCTGGCCACGGCAAGAAAGGTTTTTATTTCTTCAAGATCCACGGGTGCTCACCAACCCTATTGGAAAGATTCCCAGATTCCTTTAAAGGATGCCGCCGCGAAAGGAGGGGACAAGCGTCCATGCCCGGAAAAATATATATTTCCTGTCCGGTTTTGTCTGCAAGGGTTTTTCTGCATGGAAGGGAGGAAAGACAGCCGTTCCCGGCGCGGGAAAAAACGAACGCCTGCTGGGATATAAAAACTTCCAGCCGGCGGAAATGCCTGGTTCGAAGCACTTCTTCGGTCCCGTCCGGACCGACGGTTCCGGCGGCGAAGTTTTTCGGGGAGTTGCAGATTCAAACCGATGAAAGCGATGATGAAAAAATGCTTACACCCGCATCAACGAATGGGCCGGCGGGTGTTGCGGCCGATAGATCTTGTCCAATTCGTCCGAAAACATTCATCCCGCTAAAGGAGCAAATCCGGCAAGCCTCAGGCGCATGATCCCGATGTTTGGGTTTCCGCACGGAAAGAATCGATTATAAACACTATAAATACGTTGCCTTTCATGGCCTTTCCCTGAATCATTACCTTTCGGAATCGGTTTCGAATTAAATTTTAACCCGGAAAAGAATCCCTCGTCTAATTGATTTCATTGATAGAAATTATTGATATTTCCAATCATTCGCAAAAAATGTCCCTGTATGCGAAAATTGAATCGGATGAAAGGAAAGGAGCAGGGAAAAGGGGAAAGATGTCGAACTTTTGTTGTATGAAACGATCCGGACGCATCCGCCAAAGGATCTGCGGACAAAAGGAAACGGAAAACCGGCGTATCCGAAGTTTTCCGAGAAAAAGGGGGCCATCGCATCTTGATCCAATATCCCGTTTTCAAAAGAGGAGCGGCCATCGGCGTTACGGCAACCTCAAGCGGGGTTAAACCCGAGCTTCATCCCCTGCTGCGCAAAGCGAAGGAACGGATGGAAAAAAGAGGCTACCGGATCGTTTTGGGGGAGACGGTATGGACGCAAGAAAAGGCAAAGTCGGCGAGCGCCGAAAAAAG
Source organism: Caldibacillus debilis DSM 16016 (assembly GCF_000383875.1). Classification (NCBI taxonomy): domain Bacteria; kingdom Bacillati; phylum Bacillota; class Bacilli; order Caryophanales; family Bacillaceae; genus Caldibacillus; species Caldibacillus debilis. The sequence continues at coordinate 49,129 of NZ_KB912882.1, forward strand.
GGCCGCGGAATGGATGAAAATGATGGAAAACGATGCGATCGACCTCATCTTTCCGCCCTGGGGCGGCGAACTGCTCATCGAAATTTTGGAACATATCGATTTTGATAAAATAAAAACGAAATGGGTGTTGGGCTATTCCGACACAAGCACTTTGCTTTTGGCCATGACCTTGAAGACCGGAATCGCCACCGCCCACGGGACAAATTTCATCGATTTGCGCGGGGAAGAAACCGATGAAACGACGGCCATGTGGGAAAAGGTTTTGTCGACGGAAACCGGCGGTTCCATCACCCAGCGCTCTTCCCAAAAATACCAGCGGTCCTGGCAGCGGAACGATTCTCCCCGCGTCTTTTCTCCCCGCGTCTTTCATTTGACGGAAGAGACCCGTTGGAAAACCGTTACCGGTCAGCCTGAAATTTTAGGGAAGATTGCTGGGCGGCTGGATCGACGTCATCCGGCATTTGATCGGCACCCCTTACGGCGATGTCCGGGCGTTCAGGGAAAAGCATCTGCCCGGCGAACCGATCCTTTGGTACATGGAAAACTGTGAACTTTCCGCCGCCGATTTGCGCCGTTCCCTCGTGCAGATGAAGCTTGCCGGGTGGTTCGATCATTGCGCCGGAATATTGTTCGGGCAAGCAAGGCCAACGAACCGGTTGAAGGTTATACCGCCGAAGACGTTTATCGCGATCTGTCTTCCGAATTGGGAGTCCCGATTGTCTATGACATCGATTGCGGGCATCAGCCGCCGCAAATCACCTTCGTCAACGGTGCGTTTGCGGAGGTGGAAGCGGGAAACGGAAAAGGGGTTGTCGTGCAACATTTCAAGCCCTGACGTGAATGGCCGGAAGGCAATTTTTTGCGCGCAAAACCCTTTCCCGCATAGCAAACCCTGATCCGTAACCTTTTTCCGTTGAATCGGACCGAAACGAGGTTGGAAGGATGCTGAAGTATACGATCGGATTTTTAAAGCGAAAGGACGAAATTTTGCTCCTGAACCGGGAAAAACCTTCCTGGATGGGATGCTGGAACGGGGTCGGCGGGAAGATCGCCGAAAACGAGACCCCCGATCAATGCATCTTGCGGGAAATCGGCGAAGAAACGGGAATCATCCTTTCCGATATGGAATTCAAGGGGATCGTCACCTGGCGGGTCGACGGGGAGGAGGAAGGGGGCATGTATGCCTTTTTGGCCGAACTCCCCGCCGATTTCCCGTACCCCACCCCGGTCAAAACCGATGAAGGGATCCTCGATTGGAAAAAACTGAACTGGATCCTCCATCCGGACAATGCGGGCATCGCCAATCTCCAATATTTTCTCCCGACCATGCTGAAGGGGGAAGGCCCCTACGAATATCACTTCGTTTATGAAAAAGGAAGGGTGGCGGGCTTTCAAACGAAACCTTTGGAAAAGGGGAGGGATGCCGATGTCCGGTTTCTGCCGGCCGATACAAGGAAGGCGGGGGGAAGGGACGGCTGAATGGCGGGTTTGGCGTTCCCGCGGCGGCCCGGTCCTTTCCGGCGGACCCGGAAAAACGGCAGGATCGTCCGGGGTGTCCGACCTTTTCCGAAAGAAAGATGGCGGGCGCATACCCGGGGCGGCCATGTTTTCTTTGGCAGCCGCTTCGGAAGTTTTGCTTGAACGGGCAGGCGGGAACGGCCTCGGCGTTTTATCCGCCATCCGTTGCAAATGCTCCGGATTTCCGCTATCCTTATATCATCGGGAAGAATGTTGATGTTTTTTCGACAACATGCGAAAGATTGATATAAAAACATCAACTAAGAGGGAGAAGAGGATGCCTGTGCCTGCTGTCTGTTTTGCCGCCGACGTGAAACATTCGAAACAGATGGAAAAAGCCTATCTCATTCAAGTCCTGGAAGAATGCCGGGAAACCCTCAACCGGGAATTTTCCGGGGACCTGATCATTCCCTTTTCCGTCCGGAACGGGGATGAACTGGTCGGCGTCAGTGAAAATTTTTCTTCCGTCTATCCGGTCGTCAAACGATTGTTAACCCTGTCGGCACTCCGGAAATGCCCCTTTTACCTGGGGATCGGCATCGGCGGATTGGAAACGGCCGGCCGCAGCGTACATACCATGAACGGCAGCGCGGTGATCCGGGCCTTTGAAGCCAGGGACAAACATTTGAAGGAAAAAAGCGAAGACGCGCGGATCTGGAACGGTCCGGATTCGGAAACCAGCGTCTATTTTTCCTCCGAACACGTCCCGGAAGGACCGTTGAACGCCTTGTTCAACTTTATCACGACGATCCGCAGGGGATGGTCGGAAAAGCAAAGACAAGTGATCGAAACGATCGAAAAACATCCGGAATGGACCTATGAAAAAATCGGCGCGCACCTCGGGTACAAGTCGCCGAAGTCGACGGTCAGCCATCTGCTGAAACGGGCCGATTACCAAAAACTGAAGGCGGTGGAAGAGAGCTTCATCCGGCTGCTCATCCTGTATGAAAAGGAATTGAACCAGAAGGAGCGATAACTTTGTGGATCTATTTCTATGCCGCCCATTTGCTGGGGGATTTTGCCGTTTTTCCGGACGCAGTTGCGGAGAAAAGCATGGACCGGAAGGGAGGAGCGCTCCTCCGCCACGCTTTCGTCCATCTCCTGTTCATGTTTGCCGCCGGACTGTTTATCTTTTTTACCGACCCGCATTCTTCCCTCCGCTTGCTGGGGGCATTGGAAACGGCCGCCATCCTGATCGCCATCGCCCATTTTGCCGTGGACGCGGCAACGCTTCGGCTGGGCGGAAAATTGCAAAGGCCCGGATCCCGGGCCCTGCTGTTCCTGCTTGACCAGGCCGCCCATCTGTTCCTCATATTGTTCCTGCTTCGGCTCCTTACCGGCGGTGCGGCGGTCTCCGGCGGCCTCGAAGGGCTTTTTTCGGGCAATTTGTCCGTATCTGAAAAGGCGGCCGCCACCCTTTGCATTTTCATCTGGGCCACGTCCGGAGCCGGAACTCTTCTCGCCATCCTCCTGAAGAATATCGCCCCCGTCGATCAGCTGGAGGAAGGCGTGTTCCGCATATCGGATGAAAGGACGGAAATCAAAACAAAATATGCCATAAGCGGGAGAGAGGAGACGGAAATTACCACCGTCAAAACGGAGCATTATTTCCGCGATTCGCCGGAAAAGACCGGAAAAACGATCGGCATGCTGGAACGTTCGCTCATTGTGCTCCTGTTGATGATCCGTCTGCCCGAAGGGCTGGCGTTTTTGGCTGCGATAAAAACATTAACCCGATTTAAGCAGTTCGATCAGAAGCAATTTGCGGAATATTATTTGATCGGCACCCTGTCGAGCGCCATGATCGGGATCTTATTGGGGGTCGCCGCCGCAAGTCTTTGGTGAAAAGCTCTTGGTTGACCAACGCAACCTTCACGCGGCATCCGCCGCCGCAAGTCTTTGGCGAAAAGGCCCCCGGGGCCGGCTCAAACCAGCTAACGGGGCCCGCTCCGTGATGGAGGCTTCCATCTCAGTCGCAGCAAGATGAGCTTCTTTTTGCCGCCTTATCTTTAGAAAGAAGCCGGTTTTGGCGTTTTGCCGCCCCCGTTGACGAAAGGCGGGATCCCGGCCGAATCCGTCGTCCGCGCTTTTTTCGACGCGGCATTCGTAGCATTCGCTGAAAAAGCTTGCCGAAAGAATTCATTGGAAAGCAGGGAGAAAGGTGATCCGCACGACAGCCGTCCTGGAAGACAATACCATTGCAACCGGTCTGTCCCTGGAGGAACTGAAAGCAAAGGAGAATGAAATCCGCTGGTTTTGGACGGATTTTAACCTTCCGGACGAAAAGGAAATCGCCGAATTGGAACGATTCTTCGGCTTCCACCCGCTCGCCGTCGAAGACTGCGTGAACCGGCTGCAAAGGCCGAAAATCGATTATTACGAAGGCTACGCCTTTTTTGTCCTCCATTATCTGCACACGGAAAAAATACAAAAGAAGGAAATCAATATCTTTTTGGCCGACCGCTACATCGTCACTTTCCATTCCGAGAAATCGGATCAGGTGGAGCGGGCCTGGAAGGAAATCACGATGGGGACGGTGACGAAAAGATGGGGCCCCTTTTACGTCTTCTATCTGATTTTGGACAAGACCGTCGACGATTTTTTTCCGATTCTTTACGATTTGGAAGACCGCATCAACGTCCTCGACGAACAAAGAAATATGGAAACCTTGTTTGAACAGCTTTTTCAAATCCGAAGACAGCTTTTATATCTCCGGCATACCATCCACCCGATGCAGGAAATCGTCATGGAAATCCTGGATTCGGAACATTTGATCCGGCACAAGACGGACAGGGCCTACATCAAAGATATCTACGACCATCTGTTGAAAATCTCGGAAATGATCGAATCCACCCGGGAAATCACGGCCGACATCCGGGAAAACCATCTTTCGATCAACACCCACCGGACAAACCGGATCATCCAGGTTTTGACCGTCATCACGACGATCTTCATGCCGCTGACGCTGATCACGGGAATTTACGGGATGAATTTTTCCAACATGCCCGAGCTGAAATGGAAATACGGTTATTTTGCCGTGCTGATTTTCATGGCCCTTCTGGGGACGGGGTTGTATCAATGGTTCAAACGGAACGGATGGTTAAAATAAGGATCGTTTGCCGCGGACCATCCGATGAGAATTCCGCCGAATTTGAAGACCGAAGGGGGAGGGGAGATGGACTTTTCAATAAAAACCATCCCATTGGGATCTGCGGCAACCTTTCTTCTTCACCAACGGGACAGGAATGATTATCAGCACAAAAAACCATTCGGGGGAAATGGAATGGGGATTCAACGATAGAAATGCAGATCGGGAAGATAACCCTCTTTCTTAATATAACAGCAACAAAAAAGGGGGATACAAGTGAAAACGAGAACCGAACAAGAAATGTTGGATTTGATCATTACATTTGCTAAAAAAGATCATCGTATACGCGGAGTGCTAATGAACGGTTCTCGTGTAAATCCGAATATAAAGAAAGATATATTTCAAGATTATGATATTGTATATTTAGTTACGGATGTTGAACCATTTAAAGATGAAAACTTTATTTTGTCTCACTTTGGGGAAGTAATGCTTATGGAAAAACCCGAAGATAAAATTTTTCCGCCTCCCATTGGCGATGGCCGTTATACCTATTTAATACAATTTATGGATGGGAACCGAATTGATATGCATTTTATTCCCATAAATAAAGCGGATGAACTGATTCAGGACAGTTTGACAAGGGTTTTACTAGATAAAGACCACAATATTCCAGATATCCCGCCTCCAAGTGAACAAAGTTATCTTACTTAAAAAACCAACGGAAAAATTATATAACGATTGTTGCAATAGTTTTATATGGGGATTAGGAGCCCATATTCCAAAAACCATTTGGAGACAAGAATTACCATTGTTAATGCGTTTAATCGATATTGTTTTGCGTGAGCCATTAATTCAAATGCTTGAATGGTATGTGGGGATTAAAACAGATTATAAATACTCCATCGGGAAAGGAGGCAGGTATTTAAAAAAGTTCTTGGAGCCTGAAATTTGGAATGACTTTGAGAAGACGTATACAGATGCTAATTATGATAATATCTGGAATTCGTTATTCTTATTCCATGACTTATTCAAAAAAACAGCTGAACATGTTGGACAAGTATATGGTTTTCAATTTCCTGAGGAAGAATGTAAAAGAGCGCTGGCTTTTCTAAAACACGTAAAAGAATTGCCGCAAGATGCAAAATCAATTTTTTAGGTTAGATGTAAAAATGAAATGCCACAAAAAAATAAATAAAAGCCATAGATAAACCGTGTTATGAATAGAGGTACCCAAACCACGATCTAATGGTCTGCGCCAAAACGCTGTACAACTACATCGAACGCGGTTTGATCATTGTAAAAACCAAAATTGAAACTATCAACAGTTTTCATTCTCGGATGAAGAAGGATTGACCGTTTTTTTTAAAGGTGTGGCTGCAAAATATCTTGATAATTACCTTGCTTGGTTCTCATTTGTGGATAGCCGCAGTAACGAAAATACCACGCCACATATCAAAGAGCTTCTGCTTACATCTGTATTTGAAATGACAGAAAATTTTGAAAGTATCTGTCTATCTAAGTTCAGTGCTTTAAAAGGTCATTTACGGGCAATCGGCTTATAAATACCGGGAGAGGAGAACTCAATTTATGGAAATTAGAAAACCAAACGATTCGGAATATAAAAAGATTTTATCACTTTCACCACAAGCATTATTCGAAGGTACATTAGGCGAAACAAAACCGTCAGATGAAAAAGTCAAACAACTTATTGAACCATTATTGCAGAAAGGAAGCTATTATTTGATAGCAACTGAAGGCGATAATCTAATGGGTTGGATTCTTATCGGAACAAGTAAAGACCAATTAACTGAAAAGATATATGGATTTATTTATGAATTGTTTGTGTTAGAGGAATTTAGGGGAAATGGAATTGCAAAACAATTGATGGAAACTGGTATCGAACATCTTAAACAAGATGGATATTCAGAGGTTCGCTTAAGTGTATATGCAGGAAATCAAGCGATTAAACTGTACGAAAAATTAGGATTCAAAAATAGAACCATTACAATGAGTATGAACATATAAAACAAACATCTTTATTGAATATTGAAAAAATCACCATTAAACATTAACAGAGGCTATGGAAAAAGCGAGATCGTTTTTCTGCCTTTTTTTTATTGGATCTTCTTTTTGCTTGTCCGGAATAAGAGGTTGACCGGGAAATCGCTTCGAACGGCTTCTTCATGGGGACGGCTCATCTCCCTTTGCTCTGAATCACGGGCAGATCGCGCCTGTGATTTTTTTCGAAAGGGAGAGGACGATGACCAAAAAAATAACGAGCGCAGAACTTGTCCGAAAAATGGCGGACATATTCCGGTGCCCCATCTGCAAAGGTCCGATGAGGGTGATCGAAGTTCCATTCGCGCATCAAAAACCCCCGGCCGGCCAGCGGTCTGATCGCAGGACCCGGCGGAAAAACGGGAACGGAAAGCGCATGTGGTTTAACCTGCTGCCCGCCAAAAAACGCCGGATAGTCGAGTGACACAATCTTCCCCACATAAAATGCATTGTTTGGGTAGATTTTTGTCACTGTTTGTGACAAAATTATACCAACAAAGGCGGAAATAGCAAATATCGAAGGAGGAAGACATGGACGTTTTTGCAAAATATTTGGCGGGTATCGATAACCCCGATCACCGGGCCCGAACAGAGGAAATTCTGAACTGGGTTTTAAATAAATTCCCAAATTTGGAACCGCAAATCAAGTGGAATACGCCAATGTTTACCGATCACGGCACATTTATCATCGGCTTTTCCACAGCGAAGCATCATTTGAGCGTTTCACCCGAAGAAGTATGCATTGCGCACTTTGCCGATGACATCGCCAAAGCCGGTTACAGCGCTACCAAAGGGTTGTTTCGAATTCCGTGGAATGAGCCGGTAAATTACGAATTGCTTGGGAAAATGATTGAATTTAATATTCGGGATAAAGCGGAATATACGAAATTTTGGCGGAAATAATACATCACGCCTTAGCAAAAAATCGCATGACACGAAAAAATTGTCATGCGTTTTTGCAACTCGATAAAGGCGCCAACGGCTCAATAGTAGCCGTGGGCGCTTTAAATGTGGGGGAAATTGTGTCACTCTATAGTTAAGAAAAGAAAGGTACGAGATGGATTTTTTCGCTTTTCTAGTTTACATAACATAAATTATAGGAAGTAATAGCAATTCGTTTTCGCAATACGCAAACCTATATTTTTTGTGCATGGCTCGTGAACCCCCTTCCTAAATTTTATACAGACAGAAAAAGGCATTAGGGATCGCCTAATGCCTTTCCTTGCGGTTTCAGCAACACTCGCGATCGGATCCGGACGGACAGCATTCCCGTTCCTTTGCGGATATGGGGACCATTTTTTCGCTTTCTTTCATTTCCACAATTTGAATAGCGCAGCAGCCTTGTTTTTCGCTGGATTTGCCCGAGAGAACTTTCAAGATGTTCATGTGAATTCCTCCTTAAATGATATAGAACAAAAATCCGGACAATGCCGCCATTGTTATGACGGAGGCGACAAACGCCAAAACCAGCTTTTTTCTAAAGATACCGTGCAACAGTGCGATCTCCGGCAGGCTTGCTCCTGCTGAGCTAATCAACAGCGCCATGACCGGTCCCAATGCCATCCCTTTTGCAATCAGGATTTGCGAGATGGGAATCATCGCGGAAAGGCGGATATACAAAGGGATCCCGATGATGGCTGCAAGGGGAACAAGCCACCACTTATCACCTCCCATATGGGTTGATATCCATTCCGTCGGTACGGCGCCGCGGATAATGGCTCCGATGCCCGCACCGATAAGCAAATACGGAAAAACCGTTTTCATTAAACGCAGGGTTTCCAACAAGGCATCCTTTGCTTTTCGTTTCTTTCCGAAATCGGCTTTTCCTTTCACCATGACCTGCTTCACTTGATTTTCAAATCCCAGTTTTTCAAGCGCAAAACCGGTCAGTATGGATAAAAGAGCGGTGATCATGGCGTAAGCGGCCGCCGTTTTTATTCCGAGCACCGCGGCCATGAGCGTCAAGATGGTCGGATCGAGCACAGGAGAAGCAAAGAGAAAAATCATCACGATGCCGAAACGGACCTTCTGATTGAAAAGCGTTACGACGACCGGGATCGTAGAACAGGAGCAAAAGGGCGTCACGAAGGCAAACGCGACAGCGATCAGTGCCCCGAACAACGGATGGCGCTTTGATAACAAGCTTTGCATCTTCTCATAAGGAATATATCCTTCCAAAAGGTAAATGACGAATGAAATGCCCAAAAATAAAAGGGTGAGTTCGGACACGATCGCAAGAAAATCTTGAAGAATCCCTGGATCCATAGGGTCTCTCTCCTTATCATTTATTTGTAAAGTGCAAGTATATCCTCAAGGAACAGGCAAGCTTGGAAGGCTTGCCTCAAAATAACGGTTTGCAGCAGACGCTCGATTTTGCCATGCATTCATTCAACAACTTTATCGAACGGATGACGGTTTCTTTCTCAAATTCCGACATATGGGAAAAAATCTCATCCAAATACCGGTTGATTTCTTGATCGATGGCTGCCGCGACTGATTTCCCTTCGGCGGTCAACGACAAGGTGTATACCCTGCGGTCTTCGGGAAGCGGCGTTTTTTTTACGAGTCCCCTTTTTACCAAATTTTGAATCTGCCTGCTGAACGTCGTAATATCCATCCCCAATGCATCGGCCACCTGTTGCATGGATGGGGACTTTCCCTTATCAATTTCGTAAAGAATATGGCTTTGAACGAGCGAAATATTTTCGGAATCAATCGAACAGCAATTTTTATTTAACAATCCGAAACGGCGTGTCAACACTTGAAACAGCTCTCTCGTATTTTCCATTTTTTCACCCCTATATGTTTATATATAGCATATTATTTGCAAATTGCAAATTTTATTTTAAAAAAATAGAATAAAAACAGCCGAGAACTTCTTCTCGGCTCCACAATCCATCTTATTCGCCCGTCTCGGCAAATTTCTTGATGCGTTCGCCGATTTCATCGCGAACACGGCGGAATACGGCCAATCTTTCCTCTTCCGTTCCTTCCGCCTTTGCCGGATCATCAAATCCCCAATGGACGCGTTTCACATGCGGCGGGGTCACCGGACAATGGTCCGCCGCATGGCCGCATAATGTCACAACGAGATCTGCTTGATCCAATATTTTCGGATCGATGACATCCGATGTCTGGTTCGAAATATCGATCCCCACTTCTTTCATAACCTTCACGGCGGCCGGATTTAATCCGTGAGCCTCGATGCCGGCACTGTACACTTCCCATTCATCGCCGAGATATTTTTTCGCCCATCCTTCAGCCATCTGGCTGCGGCAAGAATTGCCCGTACATAAAAAGTAAATCGTCTTCTTGTTTTTCATGTTTCACTCCGCCTTTGTTAAAGTATGATAAGGTGCCGCCTGGACCAAGGCAAATTCCGCAAATTTTGCCGATGCCGGCGGCCTAGGCCAACCGAAACGGATTCCCAAAACCTTCTGGAATTTATACTAAAGCAATTTTACGCAAAACGCAAAATTTTGAGCCGTCGATTCCGCGTTTCGCCAAAATCATTGACATTTCTATTATCGACAAAAAAGGTCTTCCTCCCTTTTTGTTTACATAATATTTTTATAATAAATTAACCTTTGCACTGCTCCCCCTCCGCTGAAAAATTCCGTCAACAAAGGAAAAACGAGGAAGCCTTCGCTCCCCCGTCTTCCGTTAAAAATGCTTTTGATACCATTGCCGCGCCTGTTCCACTTCCGATTTTTTGATCGAATGCCCTCCTTTTTCCCAATGGACAGTCACGTCGCTTCCGGCGCCCCGCAACAGGTTTTCCAGCTCTTCCGCTTCCTCTTTCGGACAGATCGGATCCGCTTCCCCGGCGGCAATCCACACCTTCGTCCCGCTTAAATCGGGAAGGGCGATTCCCCGCCGCGGGACCATCGGATGGAAAAGGAGGGCCCCTTTCAGGCTGCCCGGAATATGGAAAAGGAGGCTTGCCGCCATGTTCGCCCCGTTGGAATAACCGACGGCAATGACCCGCTTTCGGTCGAAGGCATATTGTTCCGCGGCGGAATCGAGAAAATCCGCCAATCGCCGGGTGCGGAAAACCAAATCCTCCACGTCGAAGACGCCTTCGCGGATCCTGCGGAAAAACCGGGCCATCCCGTTTTCCGACACTTCGCCGCGGACGCCGAGCACGCCGGCTTCCGGATCCAGGATATTCGCCAGGGGAAGCAAATCGCACTCGTTTCCGCCCGTTCCGTGAAGCAGAAGCAAGACGGGGCTTCCGTCCCTTTTTCCCCTACGGTAAAAATGTTTCATCCTCCCGCCACCTTTGACTGAAGGTTTTTCCGTACATGATCGGCATGGAATGCCGTCCCTCTTTCTCTCTGCTTATTCGTCTTCCTTCCAGACCGTATCCAACGGTTTTAATACGGATTCGATCCGTTCCCTCATCGGCTCCAGAAATGGAGGCAGGGAGAGGGATTCGCCGAGATGCTCGAATTCCTCGTCGTTGGCAAATCCCGGGCCGTCCGTGGCCAATTCGAACAAAATGCCGTTCGGTTCCCTGAAATAGAGGGAACGGAAGTAAAAACGGTCCACGAAGCCGGAATTGGGAATGTTCCGTTCGCGCAAAATTTTCACCCATTCATACAGCTCTTCCTCATTTTCCACGCGGAAGGCGACATGATGGACACCGCCCCGTCCCAAACGTTCCCTGGGAAGATCCTTTCTTTCCTCCACATGGACTTCCGCGCCGGTTCCCCCTTCCCCCGTTTCAAAAACTTGTATCCGGGACCCGCCGGGGCCATCGGAAGGGTACTCGCCCTTTTTCCGGAAGCCTAATAATTCCGTTAAAACGGCGACGGTTTTTTCCCCATCGGCCACCGTAAGCTTCGCGGGGCCGAGCCCGAGGATGCCGTATTGCCGCGGAACAACCGAACGTCCCCACGGCCTTCCTCCCTGGACCCCGCGATTATTTTCATCGGAGACGAGGGTCATCCGGTGCCCCTCCCCGTCCCGAAAGGCCAGGGTCAGCCGGCCGGCCCGTTCCTTGATGTCCTCATGCTGAACGTTCAATCGTTCGAATCTTTCCTTCCAGTAGTGTAAAGCTTCATCATCCGGCACCCGGAAGGATACGGCGGAAATGCTGTTGACGCCTTCATGGTTCCGCCCGGCCATCGGGATTTCAAAAAAAGTCATCACGGTTCCCGGGTTTCCGATCTCGTCCCCGTAGTAAAGATGGTAGACGGAGATATCGTCCTGATTGACGGATTTTTTCACGAGACGGAGCCCTAAAACCTTCGTATAGAAATGATAGTTTTTTGCCGCGTCCGCCGTGATCGACGAGACGTGGTGGAGCCCTTTCAAGATCATTTTCGTCCTCCCCATTGTTTTTGCAGCTTGCGCAAATAAGCGAGCATTCTTTTCTTCTCTTCCGCCGTCAAAGGGGAAAATTGGGCCGCCTGGAAGCGTTCCTGCTCGGGGAGCGCCGCTTCCAAGAGCTTTTTCCCCTTTTCGGTCAACAAAAGATAATTCGTCCGCCATTCCTTTTCCCTTTTGATCCAGCCCGCCTTCTCCATTTTGGCCAGGATTTGGGCGATATTTCCCTTCGTCACCAGCAGTTTTTCCGCCAGGTCCCGCTGGCAGATTTTTTCGTTGGTCCCGATATGGACCAGACAATCGAATTGAGCCAAGGTCAATCCCCATTTTTTCAAATGTTGATTGGACAGACGGACGCTTTGGTTGTAAAATCTCGAGAGCCGGTACCAAAGCAATATCCCCAGCCGTTCATCCCGCGTCGTTCCCGGAAATTTGCCGTTCATTTCCAATCCTCCCGCTTTCAGTTTATAACTAAACCGACAAATTGGTCAAAGGATTCGCCCCGGATCTTCCCTTCTTTCCCCAGCATGGGCCCATCGGCTTCAAGCGGCCGCGGGGCCGGAGAGCCGGCTTCCGGCTATAAAAAAATCCGCCAATCCCCTTCCGGAATTGGCAGATTCCCACTTTTCCCGACTTCCGTTCCCGATAGTTTACATAATATTTTTATATTAAATTTTCAGCGAAGCCGTTTGGCCCTGATCCGCATCATAAAAAGCGTTTTTCCAGTTTTTCGGCGTAATTTTTGAAAACGGAGGAATTGGTCTTGATCCGCCGTTTGGAAAGAAATTGATTGTACCGCAGCAGTTTTTCCGTCAATTTTTTTTGCAGCCGGGCCCGTTCCGTTTCATCGCCGCACGCCTGGATCAGCTTTTCAATCGTCAGCATTTCCTGTTTCAGTTTATCCTCCTCGGCACTGATGGTAAAATTGGCGTTTTTTAGCAGCCGGTAGGCCAGCCGCAATTCTTCCGGTACGGAGGACAAATCTTCCAGTTCCAACGGTTTTCCGAAGCCGGGGAGGTCGTCAAACTCCCCGTTTTGATACGCTTCGCGTATTTTTTCCTCGCTCACCCGCCAAAAATCCGTCATCGGCCTTCTCCTTCCCCTTGATTCTCCAAATCCGAGGCCCGCTGTCCGCCCCCTGCCTTGACCGGTCCGTTCCTTTCGATCCACAGTTGTTTCCCGTATCCCTTGTCTTCCGCGGCGAAGGCAAAGGAGCCGTTCGAATACCGGTCGCCCAGCCGGATCTCCTTGACCGGGACGGTCACCTTTTCATTCTTTTCCGTCCGGACGGCGATCGTATCCGTATCATAGACCGCAGCCGTTCCGATGTTCCGGTGCGGGTTTTTCTTCAATTCCCGGAGCATGATCAGCCCGCGTTTTGCCCGCGAAGAGGTCTCCATTTCCGAAAGGGGCATCCGTTTGACCGCTCCCCGTTGGGTGGCGAGGACGATCGTTTGCCGTTCATCCTCAATCGGATGGCCGGAGACGACGAAGTCGCCGTTTTTCAAATTGATGCCCTTCACCCCGGCGCTCCGCACCCCGGTGGGGTTGATTTCGCTCTCGTGAAAACGCAATCCGTAGCCGAAATAGGTGGAAAGGAAGAGCTCTTTCGTTCCGTCCGTGACATGCACGGCGGCCAATTCGTCCCCTTCTTTCAGAAGGATCGCCGCCATCGGTTTGGAATATCTGTTCACCTGGTAATTTTTCAGCCCGGTCTTTTTCACCATTCCCTTTTTCGTGACAAACAGAAGATATACCGGCTGATTGAAATCCTTTACCGGCACGGCGCCGATGATCGCTTCGTCCCTTTCCACGGGGATGAGATTGGCAATGTGCTGGCCCGGCTCCTTCCAGCGGATGTCCGGCAGGATGTGCACGGGGCAATACAAATAGTTTCCTTTGTTCGTAAACAAAAGCAACACGTCCGTCGTATTCATTTCAAAGGCCGAAAGGAGATGATCCCCTTCCTTCATGCCGAAATCCTCGAGGTTGGAAGCGGCAAAGGAACGCAGCGAAGTCCTTTTCACGTACCCTTCCCGCGTGACGCTGGCGATCACGTCTTCATTTCCTACCAAAACTTCCAGGTTGATTTTGATCTCTTCGATTTCCTCTTCGATGGCCGTCCGTCTTTCATCCCCGTATTTTTCCCGGATTTCTTTCAATTCCTTGATGATGACCTTGGAAAGCTTCTTATCGCTGTCCAATATGGAAGACAGTTCCTTGATTTTTTTCGCCAGTTCTTCGTCTTCCTTGCGCAATTGGGTGATATCCGTATTGGTCAGCCGGTACAGCTGCAAGTTGACGATCGCTTCCGATTGGGGCTCGGTAAAAGAAAATTCCTCCATCAGCCGCATTTTTGCGTCCTTTTTATCCTTGGACGACCGGATCGTGCGGATGACATCGTCCAAAATCGAGACGGCCTTCATCAACCCTTCCACGATATGCTTGCGGTCCCGGGCCTTTTTCAGTTCGTGCCGGGTGCGGTTTTCCACCACTTCTTTCCGGTGTTCGATGTAGGCATCCAGCAGATCCGTAAGGCCCATCAGCTTCGGGCGGCGGTTGTGGATGGCCACCATGTTAAAATTGTACGTGATCTGCAAATCGCTGTTTTTGTAGAGATAGTTCAAAACCCCTTCCGCGTCCGCGTCCCGTTTCAATTCCACGACGATGCGCAAGCCCGTCCGATCGGTTTCGTCGCGGACGTCGGCAATCCCGTCCACCCGCTTTTCGTAACGGAATTCGTCGATTTTTTTGACCAGTTGGGCTTTATTGACTTCGAAAGGGATCTCCGTAATGACGATTTGTTCCCTCCCGTTTCGCAAGCGCTCGATCTCCGCCTTGCCGCGGACGACGATTTTCCCCTTGCCCGTTTCGTATGCCTTCTTGATTCCGTCGATCCCCTGGATGATCCCGCCCGTCGGGAAATCCGGGCCCTTGATCACCCGCATCAGATCCTCCACGGTGCATTCCGGATTTTCCATCCGCATGATGACGCCGTCGATCACTTCCGCCAAATTGTGAGGAGGAATATCCGTCGCATACCCGGCCGATATTCCCGTCGAACCGTTCACGAGGAGATTCGGGAACCGGGAAGGCAAAACGGCCGGCTCCTTGTCGGTGTCGTCGAAATTCGGAACGAAAGGCACCGTGTCCTTGTCGATGTCGCTCAAAAGCTCGGTGCTGATCTGGGAGAGCCTCGCCTCGGTATACCGCATGGCCGCCGGCGGGTCGCCGTCGATGCTGCCGTTGTTGCCGTGCATTTCAATCAGCAGATGGCGCATCTTCCATTCCTGGCTCAACCGGACCATCGCGTCGTAAACGGCAACATCGCCGTGGGGATGGAAATTCCCGATCACGTTCCCCACCGTCTTCGCCGACTTCCGGTAAGGTTTGTCCGCCGTATTGCCTTCCACATACATGGCGTACAGGATCCGCCGCTGGACCGGCTTCAAGCCGTCGCGGGCATCCGGAAGGGCGCGGTCCTGAATGATATATTTGCTGTAACGGCTGAAGCGGTCGCCGATGACTTCCTCCAAGGGCAGATCGTGCAGGTTTTCCGCGATGTTCTTCATGTTATTCCTCCTCGTTCGCCTTTAAGATGTTTGCGTTCGCCAACAAATTCGCATCATCTTCCAGGCCGAAGTCGACATGGGTCTCAATCCATTTCCGCCGCGGCTCCACCTTATCCCCCATCAAGGTGGTGATCCTCCGCTCCGCCCGGGCCGCATCTTCAATCCGCACCCGGATCAGCGTCCGCGTTTCCGGGTTCATCGTCGTTTCCCACAATTGGTCGGGATTCATTTCTCCGAGACCTTTATACCGCTGGATGTGGTAGCCTTTGCCGAAAGTTTTCGTGATCTCCTTCAGTTCCTCATCGGTCCAGGCATATTTGACGATCTCCTTCTTGCCGCTCCCCTTGGAAATTTTGTACAGGGGCGGGAGGGCGATATACACCTTCCCGGCTTCCACCAACGGTTTCATGTAGCGGTAAAAGAAGGTGAGCAAAAGGACTTGGATATGGGCGCCGTCCGTATCCGCGTCGGTCATGATGATCACTTTGTCGTAATTGGCTTCCTCCAGCCGGAAATCCGGGCCGACGCCGGCTCCGATCGTATGAATGATCGTATTGATCTCCTCGTTCTTGAAAATATCTGAAAGCTTCGCCTTTTCCGTATTGATCACCTTGCCCCGCAAAGGCAGGACGGCCTGGAACCGGCGGTCCCTGCCCTGCTTGGCTGAACCGCCCGCCGAATCCCCTTCCACGAGAAACAATTCGTTTCTTTGCGGGTTTTTCGACTGGGCCGGCGTCAGTTTTCCCGATAACAGGGTATCTCCCCGTCTTTTCTTTTTTCCGCTTCTCGCTTCCTCGCGGGCCTTCCGTGCCGCTTCCCGCGCCTGGGCGGCTTTGATGGCCTTGCCGACGAGCTGCGCGCCGATCTCCGGATTTTCCTGCAAAAAATAGGTCAGTTTTTCCGAAACGATCGACTCCACGGCGGAACGGGCTTCGCTTGTGCCGAGTTTCCCCTTCGTCTGCCCTTCAAATTGCAGCAAATGTTCGGGAATCTTCACCGAAACGATGGCCGACAGCCCTTCCCGCACGTCGGACCCTTCCAGGTTTTTATCCTTTTCCTTCAGAAGGCCGTTTTTTCTGGCATAGTCGTTGAACACACGGGTGAAAGCGGCTTTCGCCCCCGCTTCGTGGGTCCCTCCGTCCTTGGTGCGGACGCTGTTGACAAAGGAAAGGATGTTTTCGGAAAACCCGTCATGATATTGAAAGGCAAAATCCACTTCGATCTCGCTTTGCTTTCCGGAAAAGCTGACCACCGGGTGGAGGACATCCTTGTCCTCGTTTAAAAATTGGACGAAGGCCTCGATTCCGTTTTCGTACCGGAAGACGTCGCGCCTTCCCGTCCGTTCGTCGATCAGCTCGATTTTCAGGCCCTTGACTAGAAAAGCGGACTCCTGGAGCCGTTCGCTCAAAAGATCGTATTGGAACGACGTAACGGAAAAAATTTTCGGATCCGGCTTAAAATGGACCGTAGTTCCCGTCTCCTTCGCCCGCCCGATTTTTTCCAGGGGGGTCACCGGCTTCCCGCCGTCGGCAAAGCTTTGGCGGTATACCCAGCCGTCCCGCTTGATGGTGACGGTTAAAAACTCGGAAAGGGCGTTGACGACGGAGGCGCCCACCCCATGCAATCCCCCGCTCGTTTTGTAGCCCCCCTGCCCGAATTTTCCTCCGGCATGCAAAACGGTGAAAATGACCTCCGGCGTCGGCCTTCCCGACTGGTGCATCCCGGTCGGAATCCCCCGACCGAAATCGGTCACCGAAACGCTTTGGTCGGGGTGGATCTTGACGATGATATGGTCTCCGTAGCCGGCCAGGGCTTCGTCGACCGCATTGTCCACGATTTCGTACACGAGATGATGCAATCCCCTGGCGTCGGTGCTGCCGATGTACATGCCCGGCCGCTTGCGGACCGCATCCAATCCTTCCAATATCTGTATGGAATCTTCATTGTATTCCATTGGGCGACTGACAGACAAATCGAATTCCCCTTTCAAAATCTTTCGCTTGCGACAGGCATCTATTATCCATCATACTTGTTTTCGCAACGGGTGAAAAGGATTCCCCCGTTTTCCGCATATAAAGAAAAGGTGAAACAACTCCGATTGTATCACCTTTTCCGCGTTTCTCCCCTATTATACGGAAAAACTATTCTCCGGTTAAGGGCATATTTTTTGTCAGGCTGTGCATCACTTTGATGCACCGGTCCATGATCACCGTGACTCCCCGTTCTTTCAGAAAACGATAGGTTTCTTCATCGGCGATTCCCTGTTGGGCCCAGAAGACATCCGCATCGATTTCCACGAATTCCTTTGCGATCTCCATCAAGTATTCGCTGCGACGGAAGATATTGACGATATCCACGTGGCCTTCGATCTCCTTCAAGGAGGAGACGGCTTTTACGCCCAACGCCTCATCGATCATCGGATTGACGGGAATGATCTCATAGCCGAGGTTCTGCATTTCTTTCGCGATCTGGTAGGATGTCCGGTCCGGTTTGTCGCTCAATCCGACGACGGCGATCCGTTTCGCCCGCCTTAAAATCTTTGCGATCTCTTCCAATGGGGGATTTTCGATCATTTTTCTCAACCTCCTGTCAATTGAATTTTACCAAGGAAAGGGGGAGACGGGAAAGCCGTCCGCCATTCCGGTCCGTTTCGGCACGGGGGATTCATCCGCTTTTTTTGAAGGCTTGAATGAGAACGATGATCGCTTCCTTTTCCTCCCGGGTCAAATCGGTAAACAGCCGGTAAATGGACGGAATTTCTCCGCAATAGTCCCTGGCGTTTTCTTTAATATGGGTCTGAAAAGAGATTTTGTCCTCCAGGATGCGAAAAAATTCGGAAAGGGAAATTCCGCACAAATCGCAAAATCGGCTCAAAAGGGATATGGTTACCGGTTGGGTGCCGGTTTCAATCCTGGACAGTTTCGGCTGGGAAATGTTCAAACGGTTGGCAATTTCGATCGACGTAAATCCCTTTTCCTTGCGGATTTCCCGCATGAGCTCGCCAATTTGGGCTTCCGTCACCATTTTCACGATTCAACTCCCTTATTGGTTTGTCAATCTGCAACTTTTTTTCCTGTATTTACAAAAAAATAAATATATATTATTCTAAATAAAAATATGTTTTTAATAAATATTCAATATAAGAATAATAAAGGTGGATTTCCCATGCATAATCCGGCCTTTGACAAACATTTTCAGGCGGCAGCCCTCGAAAGGATTGAATCTGTTCGCATTAAATTTCAAAAGAACGGCAAGGATTCCCCCCATTTTTCCCAAGCCCTCCGGGACTTGGAAGAAATCGAGAGACACCTTCCCGAAAACAAAAAATATCTGGCCGAGGATGTCCGAAAATCGCTGCTTGCGATGATGGACGAGTATGACGTTAAAATCTACAAGCTCGGCTTCCTTGACGGATTGTCCTTCAGCAAAGACATGCAGGACGAATAGTTCCGAAAGAATTATTATTTATTATAGCATTAGTCGAAAATCGGTTTCGACTATTTTTTATTTTCCAAAACGGCACCGGTTCCCCGTTTACACTTTCCCCGCGATTTGATTAAAATGAAAATGGGCTCACCCCGGAAAGCCGGAACTGAAAAAGCATCCCTTACGGTTTTCAGGCTTTTGGCGCTTTCCGGCCGGTCAGCCGCAAGATCCCGTCCCGTTCTTTTTTCTATATCGGTTGATCTTTCCTAAAATGAACAGAAATTTTTTTGTACATAAAGGAAAATGCCCCTTTCACAAAGTATTATTAACTTTGAAAAAGGGGCAATGGGGCTATTGCCATAAAAAAACTGAAGGGGATCCGTTATGATGTATGGAATTTTGCCGATCATCGCCTACCTGTTGGGCTCGATTCCTTCCGGCCTGATCATCGGGAAGGTTTTTTACAAAACCGATATCCGGGAACACGGCAGCGGGAATTTGGGGGCAACGAATACCTTTCGCGTCCTCGGGGTGAAGGCCGGGCTCGTCGTCACCTTCGCCGATATTTTGAAAGGGACCCTTTCCGCGGCGCTTCCCGCCATCTTTCATGTGGACATGCATCCGCTTTTTGTCGGTCTGTTCGCCGTGCTGGGGCATACTTACCCGCTTTTCGCCGGATTCCGGGGAGGCAAGGCGGTGGCGACTTCCGGCGGCATCATGCTGTTTTACCAGCCGCTGATCTTTTTTCTGCTCGTTCTTACCTTCTTCATCACTTTGTATTTTTCCAAATACGTCTCCCTCTCTTCGATGGTTACCTCCGTCGTGGCGATGATTTTGACCTTGTTTACGAAAGACTGGCCATTGATCGTGATCGTCTTTTTCTTGGCCGCGCTGATCATTTACCGCCACCGGGCCAATATCGAGCGGATCAAAAAGAAGACGGAGCCGAAAATTAAGTGGCTGTAAACCGGTCACCGGGCATGGGATCGATGAAAACCCCAGGTTTTCCTTAAAATTCATCCCTTCGGGCCGCAGGATCATCCGCGGCTTGAAGGGATTTTTTCGCCGGCGGAAACGTCCCGACCCGGAAGGAACGGATTCTTGCCCGCCGGATCCATGAGGCCAAATCTTAGGATTTCTCCTGCGGGATGCGACGGCCATCCCCGCCCGTAAGGAATCCTTTTCTCTCCCCTCAGCCGCTCGTTTCCACCGCGTCTTGCCAATAATATTCGGCGAAAATATCCGCCAGGACATCGGCGGTGTTATACATTTCATCCAAGGTGTTTTCAATCCCCCCGATTTCGATGACCAGCGCATGGGAGGCCAAATCCTGGTTATAGACCCCGTTTGTGCCCGCGGTCTTCGGTTTTCTCACGATCCCCCGCGTCAGGCTCGGGTATTTTTTCTTAATCATGTCATTAAGCTTCACGGCAAATTCTTCATTTTCCTTGTAATGGGGATTGCCCTGCCCGAGGACAAAAAAGATTTTCGCATAGGTCTTCCCGTTGATCTTCGTTGTCGTTGCGTTCCGTTTCGCGCTGTCCCGGTGAATGTCAAAGAAATAGGCAAGCTCCTTGTTTTTGGCCATCGCCTCCTGGACGATCCCCCGGGAAGCGTCGTAGGATTGCCAGTACTCCCAATGCTTCTTTTGCAAAAGGGTCGGGATGTCGGTCGTGTCCACCATGGCGCCGATCCCTTTTTCGTTCAGCTTCTCCCCGAAACGCTTGCCGACCAATGTGATGTTGACTTCCTTATGCTGGGCCGATTGGGCGTCCTTGGAGTTCTTCAGATGGGGGATGAAGGATTCCCGGCTGTGGGTATGGAAAATAAATACCGTATATTTCTCCGGCTGTTTCTTTTCTTCCCGACCGTCCCCGTTTTCCTTCCCTTCATCCACTTGATCCAGGCTTTCCTCGGCCACCTCCCTCTCCCTCAGCAATTCTTCCAAAGGGGGTCCCGATTCGATCGGCAAATTCGTAAAGTCCGTCCCGTCTCCGGCGACGACGATTTCCGAACTCATCGCATACAGACCGGGAATTTCGTGGAAGATGAAGCTGCGGACATCCTTCAGGTTAATGTTGACCGCCAATTTTAACGCATTGGAAAACAAAAATTGATTTTCTTCCAAGAGAGACGGGTAAAAATATAGATTTTCCGACGCCACGATTCTCATTAAATTTTCCGTTTCGACCGCCCCTTTTCCCGGCTCTTGAAAAAAGGAGCCGAAAAACAGGCTGGAACGGTTCAACAAAACTTGCGCAAAGATCGAGGCCACGATAAAAACAAGCAGCGACCGATACGAGATTCCTTTCCACATCCTCTTTATCCCCTGCCAAATTTCGTTTATAGTATTCATATGAGAGCTGCAAAACTTTTAGAAGAAAAACTTGGATGAAGTCCAAGAAACCGTGTAAATGGCGGCGCGAAACGGTTCTTTGGGCAAGCCCGAGTCCCAGGGACGGGCCGCGAAAGTTTCACAAAGATTTGGCCTTGACCAAAACTTGTTTTCTCTCATCGGGAAGCCCCTGAAGCGAAAGATTCTTGACGGATGGGGAAAAAAAAATTAAAATTGAATCACTTTGAGTCAAAGGAGTCTTTTTCCATGATGGAGCTGTTCATGGAACATTGGCAGGAATTTTTCCTCTACTCTTTCTGCGTAAGCCTGGTTCTCCATTACATCTTCCTGCTCTCCTGCCATTGGATCCTCCACGCGCCGGAGCAGGAATGCGGGGCGGTGGAAAAATTCCGCATTTTCGAAAGGAAGCAGTTGCAAACGGACCGGACGGATATGAATTCCCTGTTCATCCGCCGGATCCATAAAACCGTCCGCCGAAGGGTCTATGCGAAAGAAGATTCGGAGGAAGGAACTATTCTTCTTCATCCTTGCGCATCTTCCATACGAATAAGATGAGGAGGAATAGTTGTGAAAAAAAGAACGCTCACCATTGTCCTGATCCTTGCCGCAATGGCACTTTCCGGCTGTAAAAGCGCCGAAACGGAAGGCGCCTTTTTCCATGATTATTTCGTGGCCCCGTTCATCATGATGATCAAAGCCCTGGGGACCTTTTTCAACAGCAATTACGGCCTGGCCATCATCGCCATCACCCTCATCGTCCGTTTTGCCTTGCTGCCGCTGGTCCTCCATACGACGAAAAAGCAGCAGATCATGAAACAAAAGATGGAGATCATCCGTCCGGAAATGGAGGCGATCCAAAAGCGGCTGAAAGCGGCGAAAACAAAGGAAGAACAGGCGAAGCTCCAGCAAGAAATGATCCAGTTGTACCAAAAGCACAATTTTAATCCCTTCTCGATGGGATGCCTTCCGATGCTTTTGCAAATTCCGATCTGGACGGGGCTTTATTACGCCATCCGCCTGTCCCCGGAAATTTACACCCATTCCTTCCTTTGGTTCAATCTGGGGAAGCCGGATACGATTTTGGCGGTGATCGCGGCCATCGCCTATTATATCCAGTTCCAAGTTTCCTTGTTTAATATCCCGGCCGAACAGCAGGCGCAAATGAAAATGGTCGGGTTCCTGTCGCCGGCCATGATCTTTGTCGCATCCCTTACCACCTCTTCGGCCCTCGCCCTCTATTGGGTGGTCAGCGGTCTGTTCCTGATCATCCAGACCTATTTCACAAAGCTTTATTACCAGCCGAAGTTGGAGGCCGCCTACGGGATCGGAAAAAAAGCCGATAACCAAGCGCCGGGCGGAAAAGAAAACAGGCATAAAAAATCCCCGCAAAAAAAATAAAAGGGCGGCCGGGATCTTCCTCCTCCGGAGGGAAAACCCCGGGAAGATCCCCATGCGCCCTTTGAAACGGATCCGAGTTTTTCCGGATCCGTTTTTATTTTTGTCATCCAAACGACGGCCGGCGGCGGAAGGCCCGCTAGTTTCGCGGGCGGACACGGCCCGGGCCCTCGTTTCTTCCGGCAGAACCGATCTCCATCCGCGACCCCTGTTTTCCGCGGACCCTTCGGCATTTCTCCCCGTCCTTCGGCCGGAAACCGGTAGGAAAAGACAGGATATCTTCTTTTTCGACAAGAACGTCTGTTCATTCCATAAAATGTAATTATTTACATAATTTTATAAAATCGTCTTGATATAACAGAATTATGGTAATATATTAAATAGTAGAAAATTTTATTATTAAACGATAATAAAAAGGGGGATGAACATGGATTACGCGGTTTCAAAAGATGTGACCAAAGATAACGGCTACCATATCCGGACGAAAACGTATGCCATCAAGCCTTGGGCCTTCGAGAAAAATTTTTCCGTCGTTTTCGATGAAGACGGGATCTTCCTGGTGGAAAAAAAGCCGATCAGGCTCATCGAAGAAGCCTGCATCATTTACGGAAGTTCGCTTTCCGGGCGGAGAACGGCCGTCATCGAACAGTTCGACTATCCCTTTAAGACCCCCATCCCCATCTCGCCTGAAAAATATATTTTCGCCTATCCCTCCGCATCGATTACTTCGCCGGAATGCGAGTGGTTTTTCGCCAATAATATCCTCCATATTGCAAATAATACGAAAGCTTACGGATCCGTCGTCACCTTCCGGAACGGAACGAAGATCACCTCCGCCACTCCTCCCCATCTTTTGAAAAAACAGCTGGAGCGGACGGCCCTCTGCATGATCATGCTCGTCATGAACAACCGGATGGAGTACCAGCGGATCTTTTCCAAATTGTTCGAAATCGCCCAGTAGACTTTCCCCGGAAGAAAATTTTTTTAACATAATATTTCTAATTAAGAATATGATATGCGTATAATTTCTATTTTTGAATATCAGCGCACGGCAATGGGCCCTCGGAACGCCGGCATCCCCTTTTGGCGGATTTTGCCGAAGGATGCAATTTCTTCTATTCTCCTGGCATCCCATATATTACAATGGAGATAATGGCACCCTTTCCTGAAAATCAGTATGAAGGAGATTTTCCATGAAAAAATTGGCAATCTTTCTGGCCGTCCTTCTTTGCATGGCGGCCCTGTCCCTGACGACGGTCCTGTCGATCCGCCATAAGGCTCTGCCGGCGTCCGCCTCCGGCCTCAAATTTCGCGGCAATACGGGAATCATGACAACGGAATCGGTTTTCAAATCATGGAAACAGACCGCGAAAATCGGGGCTGTCGGAGATATCCTGATCCACGACTGGCTTTATGAAGACGCATTTACCGGAAGCGGCTATGACTTTAAACCGATGTTTCAATATGTCAAGGACGAGATGCGAAATGCGGATCTGCTGCTGGCCAATCAGGAAACGGTTCTCGGCGGCGTGGAGCTGGGGCTTTCCAGCTACCCCACCTTCAACAGCCCGCAGGAAGTCGGCGATGCGCTGATCGGCAGCGGCGTCGACATCGTCTCCACCGCCAACAACCACACCCTCGACCGGGGCGAACGGGCGATCTTGAATGCCATCGCCTATTATGAAAGGGCCGGCCTTCCCTACGTCGGCCATTTTAAAAGCGAAAGCGACCGGCAAACCTTGCGGATTTTGTCGGCGAACGGCATATCCTTCGCATTTCTGGCCTACACCTACGGAACGAACGGCATCCCCGTGCCGGAAGGGAAACCCTATTTGGTCAATTTGATCGATTTGGAGGCGATGAAGCGGGAAATCAAACGGGCGCGGGAAAGAGCGGACGTTGTTGTCATGAGCCTGCATTGGGGAAACGAATATCAGCGTTTTCCGTCGGAGGAACAAAAAAAGATCGCCCGGGAATTGGCCGAAAGCGGAGCGGATATCATTTTCGGCCATCACCCCCACGTCCTCCAGCCTTTCGAATGGATCGAAACGAAAGGAAGAAAGGTCTTTGTCGCCTACTCCCTGGGGAATTTTCTTTCCGGACAGATGTGGGATTACAAGGACATCGGGGGGATCGTGAAGATTCAAGTGACAAAAACCGTCGATGGGGGCGGGACGAAAATCGAATTGCATTCTCCGGAATTCTTTCCCACCTACGTTTCCAATCAACATCTTCACCGGTACCGCATCGTCCCGCTGAAGGATGCGGGAAGGTTCGGCTTGCCGGACGCAAGGCATAAACAGGAAGAAATTCTGCAACATATGTTTCAATGGATCCATCCTTGAAGCAGAGTTTCCGGTGCGGGAAAGGGGCCCGATCCAAGTTCCGCGGCAAGTGCGCCCCGTCTCAAACGGGCCGGTCGGCCGGTCCGTTTCCGCTTTTTGGAATGCGGACCGGCATTCATCCGGCCTGAAAAAACGGGATGGCCCGGACCCTTCCCCGTTTCTTTTTTTGCCGTTAAAGGAATGCTTATTTTTCCTTTTCCGTTGTTGAAAGTTTGCGGAACAGGACGGCCCCGGGATCGATCCCTTCCTTTTCCAGGACTTTCTTCTCCAAGTCCCCGATCAAATCAAAATGGGAATAGCCGTCCTTCCGCCGGTGGATCCATTCCCTCTTCAATCCGTACTTTTTCCCCCACTCCGCCAATTTGTCCAGATCTTTGCAGCCCACTTTCGTCACCGTTTTCGCCCGGGGAAACCGCTCGTCGTACCAAAAATGGGTGATGAAGGCGATTTGGCCCTCATCGATTTTCCTTTTCCATTCTTCCAATTGTTTCCGGGTGATTCCAAACGCCACAGGAGACACCTTCTTTGCCCTTTGTTCTGTCTTGTCGATGGCCGCAAAGCCCGTCTCCATTGTATCACACCGGTTGCCCGCCGTTCATGTTTCCGGCTTGATAGCGATTGTTCCGCGCCCGGGTTTTCCTGACTTTTTCCATCGGCAGCGCAGAGGCCCGATGCCAAGACCTGTCCTTTTGCAAAACCGGTCCGAAAAGTCCGCCTTTTATATCCGATCTTGAGACATTTTGCTCCGCAACGATTCCCGGACAGCGGAAAACCCGTCTGCCAATCCGACCGGCTCCGGCAGGACGGCCTTCCGCCGCCACCCATTCGGGCGCTTTTCCGGCATGAAAAACCCCTTCCGGATGCGGCGCATGAACCGCCGGCTGCCGGAAGGGGCGTCCCCACACTTCCCGTTTATTCCTCGTGGGCGTTTCGGTATTCATCTTTGATTTCTTCCCGCATTCCCCGGATGCTTTCCCGCCGCCGTTCATTTTTCTCTTCGATGGCCCGTTTTTGTTCGGGGTTGGCCGTATCTGCCGACTCTTCGGCCCTTTCGATGTTCTCCAACGTATTTTGGACCATTTCCTGCAATTTTTCCACATTGTCCGAACGATCATCCGGTTTCGGCCGGTTTTCCATAATGACCCTCCTTCGCTGATAAGATGTCATTCTTACTATGTCCAAAACGGGAAGAAATATGAAGGCTGGTCTTCACCCGGAGGGGAGGAATAATCCATCGGATTTCACCGCACGTTGAAACAGAAAAGCCGCCGGGCCAAAAGGGATGCCGGCCCGGCGGCTTTCGGGTGAAAATCCTGCCTGCAAATCCAGCTTTGGAAAGCGTCCGGCTTGTTCGGAAGCAAGCCGGATAACGGTAACGGCCCCTCCCCGTCCTTCATCCCGGGGAGGGGGGAAATATGTGAAATCAATTGGATTTTCGCAACATCTTATTTTCGATCATTTTTTCAATCTTTTCCAGTTCTTTTTGGTTTTTCAGGATTTCCGTTTTGTTTGCCTGAACCAATTCCGTGAAAGAAAGCCTTTTCAACTTCCTCATCGCACCATCACTCCTTCGGTTTCATTATAGCATCTATTATTTCCAAATTCCGTTTCAATTATGACAAATTTTTGAAAATTTTCCTTTCCGTTAAGATTCACGGAATATCCTCTGTCCGGTGCGTGCGATCCGGAACCCGGGCGGAACAAGCCCTGCCCGATCCGCCGGAAAGAGAAAAGGGCGAAGGGAAAAAGGTTTTCCTTTGTCCGCGGATTGGTTCCGGCGGTTACAAAAAAGACGAAAGGGGAACGAAGGGCCCGAAAAAGGGAAGAATATGGAATAACCGACCCAATCGACGGATAAGGCGGCGAAACCGGGCGGCCGGTTCCGGCTATTCCCATCCTTTCCGCCCAAAACCTTTTTCCGAAAAAATAAAGGGGATGTCCCATGGAACATCCCCTTTTGCCCGGATTCGCTGCTTATGCCGACGTCTTCGCCAATTTTTCCCGCAAGACCATTTGCAGGATGCCGCCGTGCCGGTAATAGTCCACTTCCACTTCCGAGTCGAACCGGACCAGCACTTCGAATTCTTTTTTCTCCCCGTCTTTCCCGTGGGCAACGACTTTTATGATCTGACGGGGTTTCACGTTTTCGTCGATGTGGATGTCAAAAACTTCTTCTCCCGTTAGACCCAAGGTTTGCGCATTTTCGCCGGGTTTAAATTGCAGCGGCAAAACGCCCATCAAGACCAGGTTGGAACGGTGGATCCGTTCGAAGCTTTGGGCGATGACCGCCTTGATCCCGAGCAAATTCGTTCCCTTCGCCGCCCAGTCGCGGGATGAGCCCATGCCGTAATCGTGGCCGGCGATGACGACCAGTCCCGTATTGTTTTCCTTATATTTCATGCAGGCGTCGTAGATCGGCATCACTTCGCCGGTCGGCCAATAGGTGGTATAGCCCCCTTCGGTGCCCGGAGCGATCTGGTTGCGGATCCGGATGTTGGCGAAAGTTCCCCGCATCATGACTTCGTGGTTGCCGCGGCGGGATCCGTAGGAGTTGAAATCCCGGACGCTGACCCCTTTTTCCAGCAAATATTTGCCGGCCGGCGTATTTCTGCCGATGGCCCCCGCCGGCGAGATATGGTCCGTGGTCACCGAGTCGCCGAACTTGGCGATTACCCGCAATCCGGTCAACGGCTTAATTTCTTCCGGATGGGGCGAAATATCCGTGAAGAAAGGCGGGTTTTGAATGTAGGTGGAATTTTCGTCCCATTGGTACAGCGGCTCATCGCCGGTTTCGATCTGATTCCAGCGTTCGTTGCCGTCGAATACCCGTTCGTATTCCTTCCGGAACAATTCCGGTGTGACGGTCTTTTGCACATATTCTTTGATTTCATCGGCGGAAGGCCAAATATCGTCCAAATAGACGTCGTTTCCGTCCTTGTCTTTGCCGATCGGTTCCTTCGTCAAGTCGATATTGACGGTGCCGGCCAAGGCATAGGCGACGACCAGCGGCGGAGAAGCCAAATAGTTGGCCCTGACCAAAGGATGGATCCGGCCCTCAAAGTTCCGGTTGCCGGAAAGGACGGACGCGACCAGCAGGTCGTTTTCGGTGATCGCCTTTTCAAACTCCTCTTTCAACGGCCCGGAGTTGCCGATGCAGGTCGTGCAGCCGTAACCGACGAGGCTGAACCCGAGTTTTTCCAAATAGGGATACAGGCCGGAATCCCGCAAATATCCGGTAACGACCTTCGATCCCGGCGCCAGGGAGGTCTTGACGTATTTCGGGACGGTGAGCCCTTTTTCCACGGCTTTTTTGGCAAGGAGCCCCGCCCCCAGCATCACGTAAGGATTCGACGTGTTCGTGCAGCTGGTGATCGCGGCGATCACGACGGCACCGGTTTT
Source organism: Caldibacillus debilis DSM 16016 (assembly GCF_000383875.1). Classification (NCBI taxonomy): domain Bacteria; kingdom Bacillati; phylum Bacillota; class Bacilli; order Caryophanales; family Bacillaceae; genus Caldibacillus; species Caldibacillus debilis. The sequence goes on from NZ_KB912882.1 coordinate 77,617, forward strand.
CATGACCGTCTTTGACCCGTCGGAAAGTTCCACGGTCACCTCTTTCTTCAATTCGTCCGGATCCAAGCCGAAACCTTGATTCCCCGCGGGCGCGGAAATGGCCTTCTGGAACGATTCCTTCATCTTGGAAAGGGGAATCAGATCCTGCGGCCGTTTCGGTCCGGACAAATTCGGTTCGACGGTCGAAAGATCCAATTCCAATACTTCCGTATAGACGGGATCTTCCTTATCGGGCGTAAAGAACATGTCATTCAATTTCAGATAAGTTTCGACCAGTTGGATATGTTCTTCGCTGCGGCCGGTCAAGCGCAAATAATCCAGCGATTCTTTATCGACCGGGAAAAATCCGCAGGTTGCCCCGTATTCGGGCGCCATGTTGGCGATCGTCGCCCGGTCGGCCAACGGCAGCTTGGAAACGCCGGGCCCGAAGAATTCGACGAACTTGCCGACGACTCCCTTTTGCCGGAGCATCTGCGTCACCCTTAACGCCAAATCGGTCGCCGTCGCCCCGTTGGGCAATTCGCCGGTCAATTTCACCCCGATCACTTCCGGAATCGGGAAATAGGACGGCTGACCGAGCATCCCGGCTTCCGCTTCGATGCCGCCCACGCCCCAGCCGAGCACGCCGAGGCCGTTGATCATCGTCGTGTGGGAATCGGTCCCCACCAACGTATCCGGATAGGCTTCATATTCCCCGTTCTCCAATTCTTTGACATGCACGACGCTGGCCAAATATTCCAGGTTGACCTGGTGGACGATCCCGGTGGCCGGCGGTACCGCCCGGTAATTTTTGAACGCTTTTTGCGCCCAGTTCAAAAATTGGTACCGTTCCTTGTTCCGTTCGAATTCCAGCTCCATATTGACCTTTAAGGCATCGGGCGTGCCGTATTTATCCACTTGGACCGAGTGGTCGATGACCAGATCCACCGGAATTTCCGGGTTGATGAGTTCCGGATCTCCGCCCATGTCGGCCATCGCCTTGCGCAGGGAAGCCAGGTCAACAATCGCCGGCACTCCGGTAAAATCCTGCAAAATGACCCGGGAAGGCTTGAACGGGACTTCCCCCTCGGATGCCTCCGGCGTCCCCCACTTCGCCAAGGTATCCACATGTTCCTTCGTAATGACTTTCCCATCCACCTGCCGCAATACCGATTCCAGGAGGACCTTGATCGAATACGGCAAACGGCCGATCTTCGCGACCCCCGCTTCTTCGATGGCTTTTAACCGGTAATAATGATACCGTTTCCCATTTAATTCAAAGGTTTGTCTCGCGTTATACAAATTTTGTTCTGCCAAAAAGACTCCCCCTTTGCTCTTCCCCCTGTCGAACGGCGACGGTTTCGACAGGTTTTTTTCTCCATTGTTTATCTTAATATATTTTTATATATAAGTAAATGAAAAGAACGTTATCGTTTTTTATAAATAAAACTTATCATTTAAAAATAAAACTTATCATTTAAAGAAAAAGCAACGCTCCCGTTTTACCGGGAGCGCTGCCTATGCGTATGGGGCATGCAGGATTCGAACCTGCGACCTTCTGATTAAGAGTCAGCTGCTCTACCAGCTAAGCTAATGCCCCGTCATTCAACAGTGATTATATTAACATAATAAATCAAAAAGATCAATCATTGTTTTAAAAAAATTTCTCGAAAAAATGCCTGCTTCCCGCGGCGGAAAAACATAGGCCCTGGAAGGATGAAACCAAACGGTTCGCCTGCCCGTTTTCCCTGAATCCGGGCAAAACCTCGGCGAAAACGCCTTCGGTTCCGCGCCGCCTTCCATGCGCCGGAAAAAGACGAATCCTCCCGCCCTTGTCTTGCGCCTTCCGGATCCGCAAGCCATCCTTCCTTTTATCTTAAACGGTTCACCGGCTCAAGCGGGCGGTTCGGGAAAGCGGCAAATCAAGCAAAAAACCCTCCGCTGCGGCTTGCATGAACCCGCATCCCCTTATTTTTTGATGTCCTTTTCCGTAAACATCCAAACCGCAGAGATGTTTTCATTCAACGGATTTTTGAAGTCCACGATGTAATGGTCGGAAACGGCGCTGTCGAAGGCGACCTCACCGGTCATTTTTTCCCCGGGTTTCAACAGACGGCTGATATCCCCCTTCGTTTCTATCAACGCGAGATCCTGCTTTTCATTGTCAGCGAGGAGCGTCAACAGCGGCAGCGGGGTGATTTTGACCTCCCGGTCGCCATGATTGGCAATTTCAAATTCGAGCCCGATAAATTTGCCCCGGCTCGCTTTGATATGCCCGACGATGATCTCCCGCACCCGCAAAAGTTTCACCGTCAACCCGTTCAAATTTTGCTGGTCGCCTATCCTGTAAATTTTCCCCTTCCCTTTTTCCTTCGCATCCGGATTGGCTTCCGCTTCGTCGGGAAGTTTCGCCGAAACCTGAACTTCTTTCACTTTCGCCGCATGGGTCGGCCTTTCTTTGGCCGTTTCCTCATTCGCGTTCCTCGATGCCAGAAAACCGGCCATCATGACAAAAAACATCGCCGCAGTGACGATGAAAAAAATCGTCTTTGGTCGAATATTCATTATTTTCCTCCTAAATAAGCCGAAATTCCTAGAAGTAATTGTAGGACAAGTTTCGGCATCTGTAAATAAGTTTTTCAGAATATTCATATGGATGTCATACATTGGCGGCGGTCTGATTCAAATCAGCCGGCCCGAAAAATTTCGGAACTGGAAATATTTCTGGAAAAATCCGCCCGATTGTCGTAAAATCAAACTAAAATATTAAGGAAAAAACGGAGGTCTTCAGGATGGAAAACGTTCAAGAATACTTCAGGAAAAACAGGGATGAGCATCTCCGGCAGCTGAAGGAATTTTTATCGATTCCGAGCATCAGCTCCCTGTCGGTACATAAAGAAGACGTGCAAAAATGCGCCGAGTGGCTGGCGGATCAATGCCAATCGATCGGCCTGGAAAACGTCCGGGTGTTTCCGACGAAAGGCCATCCCGTCGTGTATGCCGATTGGCTCCATGCGGAAGGGGCTCCCACCGTCCTCATTTACGGCCATTACGACGTGCAGCCGGTCGACCCCCTCGATTTATGGGAAACGCCACCTTTTGAGCCCGTCATCCGGGATGAAAAAATTTACGCCCGGGGCTCCTCTGACGACAAGGGCCAAGTCTTCATGCATATCAAGACGCTGGAAGCCCTGCTCAAGACGGAGGGCAAGCTTCCGGTCAATGTCAAGCTGATCATCGAGGGGGAAGAGGAAATCGGCAGCCCCCATCTGCCCGAATTTGTCGAGGAACATCAACAGCTTCTTGCCGCGGACTGCCTGGTGATATCCGACACGGACATGATCGCCGAAGGACGGCCGAGCATCTGCTACGGATTGAGGGGACTGGCCGGTTTGCAAATCGATTTGACTGGGCCCAAGAAGGATCTGCACTCGGGCCAATACGGCGGCGGCGTGCAAAATCCGGCCCACGCCCTGGCGGAGCTGATCGCATCCTTCCACGACGAAAAGGGAAGGGTGGCGGTGGAAGGCTTCTACGATCGGGTGGCTGAAATTTCCGAGGCGGAAAGAAAGGCGCTGGCCGCCCTAGACTTGGATGAGGAAGAGATCCGCAAAGAGCTGGGTGTGCCCGAACTTTACGGCGAAGAAGGGTATACCTACGTAGAAAGAACGTCGGTCCGCCCGACATTGGAAGTCAACGGCATGTTCAGCGGATTCCAGGACGAAGGGATCAAGACCGTCCTGCCGGCGAAGGCCACCGCAAAAATCACATGCCGCCTCGTGCCCGACCAGGATCCGGAAGAAATCCTGCAATTAATTGAAAAACATATCGAAAAACATTTGCCGAAGGGCGTCACATACCAAGTGACCCGTTTCGACAAGGGGGAACCGTTCGTAACGCCGCTGGACCATCCCGCCATTCAAGCGGCGGCCAGGGCTTATGAAAAGGTTTATAAGGTGCCGGTCACCTTCACGAGAAGCGGCGGATCCATTCCCATCGTCGCCACCTTCCATAAACTGCTGAACCTTCCCGTCGTCCTGATGGGCTTTGGACTGCCTTCGGAAAACGTCCACTCCCCGAATGAGCACTTCCATCTGGAAAACTTCGACAAAGGCCTGTTGACCCTTTCGATCTACTGGCATGAATTGAATAATTCCCTCCGGTGACGGGGATTTTTCCCCGTTACCCGGTTTTTTGCGCCTTTTTTCGTTCCGGGAAAACCGTTATAATGGGGAAGGAACGGTTCCGCTTCAAGAAAAAGAAAAAGGTGTGAGAAAATTGATCAAATGCATTGCGACGGACATGGACGGCACCCTTTTGAATATGGATCAAACCATCAGCAAAGAGAACGCGGAGGCGATCCGGACGGCCAGGAAAAGGGGCGTCGAAGTCATCGTTTGTACGGGGAGGTCCTATGAAGGCGCCCGTTTTCCGTTGACGGAAGCCGGGCTGGAATGTTTCCTGATCTGCATGAACGGCGCCCAAATCCGCACCTTTGACGGGGAGATCCTTTCTTCCATTCCCCTCGATCCGGCAATCGTCCGGAGCGTCCATCCGATCCTCGAAAAATATCAAATCTATTACGAGATGTATACGAACAAAGGGCAGCTTTCCACCGAATACGAACATGCGGTGGCCACGGTGGCCGACATCCTTTCCAAAATCGGCAATTTCCCCTCGTTCAAGAAGGTGATGGAGGGAGTCATCACCCGTTTCGCCAAAGGAAAAATAAAATTCGTCGGGGACTACGGGCCCATCTTTTCCGATCCCTCCTACGAAATCTATAAAATCATCGCCTTTTCTTTAAACGAGGAAAAACTGGAACGGGCAAGAGAGGAACTGCAAAGGATCGGCGGAATCGCCATCAGCTCCTCATGGCACAACAATTTGGAGATCACCGATATCCGGGCCCAAAAAGGGATCGCCCTGGAAACATTCGTCGCCTTAAAAGGCTGGTCATTAAAGGAGACGATGGCCATCGGGGACAACTACAACGACGTCTCCATGTTGGAACGGGCGGGCTTTTCCGTCGCCATGGGAAACGCGCCGGAGGATATCAAAAAAATCTGCCATTACGTCACGGACACAAACGACAACCACGGGTTCAGCAAGGCGGTATACAAGATCCTCGAGATGAACGAACAAGCGATATAACGAATGTACGCCAAACCAAAAAGGGTGCCCGATGTTTCGGGCACCCTTCATTTCACCGATTGGGTCAAAAGGCGGGGCGCAGTGCCTAAAACCAGGATCAGGACGATATAGCAGAACAAGGCCGATCCGAGCATGGTCATCCCGTTGATGACGAAGGAATAGGCGATCGCTCCCCACAGCGTGGAACTGGCTTCCGCCCAAAAGATGAATCCGGCGATGAAATGCCAAAAATAACGGGCAAAACTTCCGATAAATACGGCCGCGAACAAAAGCCACGCCCGCCCTTTCCAGTTTCCTTCCCGGAAACTTTTTTGGACGGCCCCTTTCAAAACCCCGGCAAAGCCGATGCAGGAAAAGGCGACAAAATATTCGATGAACCCTTGCAGAGGCGTTAAAATATAAGCGTCTCCCGTGATCACCTGAAGCAGGCCCCACAAAAATCCGCCGGCAAACCCCGCGGTTATCCCCCAACGAAAGGCGAGAAGAAAGATCGGTACCATTGCGAAAGAAATGGAAATGTTCGGAGTGGGATTGACGGACGGGAGAATATCCAGCACGTAGGCGAGCCCCGCCATGATCGCCGTTTCAATCAGCGCCTGCAAACTCAGTTTTTTTCGCATAAAAAAACCTCCTATGATTTTTTTGAACGTTCCATAGGAGAAAGCTGAAAAAGGCACGGCTTATCCCTGATAAACCCGCCGTTCGCTTTCCACAATCCCTGCGCTAGCATTACCTAGATCAGGTACGAAGGGTCTGAACTTAAAAAAGTTCACTCTCAGCCGAAAACAGCTCCCCCTGTGGAAACGTCGATTCAATTTTCACATCCATTATAGAATAATCCGGACCGAAAGGGAAGATGCAAAATGAAGGGCGTGCCGGGCAAAAGGGTTGCGCCGCCGGGTTTTCGTCGAAGTTTCCGTCCATTCTTCGCCGGAAATCATCGTGACCGAACGGCGGCCGCTTTTTCCGCCATCCCCGCGGCCGCAAGCGCGCAGCCTTTCCGGCAGATTTCGCGTTCGCTTTTCGGGGTTAGCAGATCCCGCTCCCTCCCCTTCCCCCGGATATCAAGGGAAACGAACGGCCGTTCCCGGCCAACAAGAAAATGTAAAGCCGATCCATTTACTTACTATTGGTAAGAAGGTATAATTTTTATAACGAGGGGTGGACGGGAGTTTCAGGGTTGGAGGTGGAATTATGAAAAGCTCGCTTTGCCCGAAGATGGAAAAAACGCTGGAAATGATCAGCAAACGCTGGACGGGTCTCATCATCTTCCAACTGCTGAAGGGCCCGCAGCGTTTTTGTGAAATAGAAAACGCCATCCCGATCAGCGGGCGGCTTTTGTCGGAACGGCTGAAGGAACTGGAACATGAAGGAATCGTCTCCCGGAAAGTCTTTCCGGAGGTGCCCGTCCGGGTGGAATATTCCCTTACGGAAAAAGGGAAAGCCTTTCGGCCGATCATGGAAGAGATCCAAAAATGGGCCGAAAAATATATGGAGGTCGATCCGCAGCCTGTCAGCAAACGCTGAAAATACCGGATAAACCGTCGGTTTCCGCCAAAACCGGATACGGCGGCGGGTCCGGTGCCGGGTTGCCTCCCTGGTCCCTTCGGTTTCGCCTTCACTGGGGAAAAAGACCACCTGTCGGGAGAAGGCGGACGGGCATAAACCCCTTCCGCCCGTTCCGTTGCGTCCCTCCTGGGTGCCCGAAGGGAGCCGGCGTCCCCTTGCTTTTGGGGTGGTGCGCACCGCGGAAACGGAAGGCGGCCGGCGAATTCCGCCGGAAAACACGGACGCCGTTTCAGACGGCTGCGTCCGGATGCGTTCCCGGGATGCCCAAGACCGGAGGCCTGCCCGGCCGCCAAAGGTTTTGCCGGAAATGCGGCAGAGGCGGAAACACGGATCGTCCGCCCCCTTATCCGGGGATGTGCGGCGGAGATGGCAACCAAAACCGGAAGACGGTCCGGAGATTTGAACAAGCAGGACCAAAGGGCCCAGGATATGGGAAGGGCGGAATCCGTTCCGCGGCGTGACGGAGGCTTCCGGTTCCTTTGGGAAAAAACCGGGCGGCTTCCGGGGAAGCCCGAAAAAATCCGGGAAGGGATCCGGGAAAGATCCGCAACCCCGCCGGCATCGGCGATGGAAGCGATCGGGCCTTTTTCCCGCCGCTTAGACCGGAAAGCGCGGTTGGATTTTACAAGCCGTTTTGCAATCGGTTTCATTCAGTTAAAATCGGCCTGCCGCTGCATACGGCCGTTGCGGACCGGGCCGCCCCTCCGCCCCGGTTCATCCGGCATGCGCCTAAGAACCGCCGGGACCGTTTGGCCGTATCCATTTCCATGAGCAAAAAAATTTGAAAATCGGAGGAGAAAAAGCCGTTTCCCCCTTGCAAACGGGATTATTTTCCGGATCTCTGCTGCGCAGCCCCTGTCTTGAGCACCGCCCTTCGATCATCAAAGAAAAAACCGCACCCTGGACCGTCCATCGGACGCCGGGTGCGGTTTTGCTTCCGCTTATTCTGCCCTTGCGGCTTCAATGTGCACGGTGATTTTCACTTCTTCGCCCACGAGCACACCGCCGGTTTCCAAAGCCACGTTCCATACCAGGCCGTAATCCTTCCGGTTAATGGTGCCGGTGACCGTGAATCCCGCCTTTTCGTTGCCGCTCAGCGGATCTTTGGCCAGGCCTTCAAATTCCGCAACGAAGGTTTCCTTGCGGGTCACGCCGCGGATCGTCAAATCCCCCGTGACATGATAGCTGGAATCGTCCTTTCTGGTAATTTCCGTCGCTTTGAAGGTGATATTAGGATATTGTTCCGCATTGAAGAAATCGGCGGATTTCAGATGGTTGTCCCGGTCGGTATTTCTCGTATCGATGCTGTCCACTTCCACGGAAAACTCGATGTCTGCCGTCGTTAAATCGTTGGGGTCCGCTTCGATATTCGCGGAAAAACGTTGGAACGTCCCGTTAACCCGCGAAATCATCATGTGCTTTACCGAAAAATCCACTTGGCTGTGCGCAGTGTCCAATACCCATTTACTTTTTCCCATATATATACCTCCTAAAAGTTACTTACTTTATGTAAGTTTATAGTCAATTGTTAGTATAGGGGATATCCGCCGGATTGTCAATCATCTTGTCAGAAGATTTTCATTCCGGACGACCGGCGTGCGTCGCTGCTGTTTTATGGAGGAAAGGCGCGCTTTCCGGAAGATCAATCCCTTCCCATCTTTTCCCCGCCGTACGGAAACGATTCGTCTCATTCCTCATTTCCCTATTTTCTGTATTATCGCTCAAGTCGGACAGTTTAATTGATGGTTTTCACATGGGCCGATTTTTTTTATACTTGACTTATACGGGCATGTTCCGCCCATGAGAAACGCAGGGTGCGAAACGGATGAAAAAGAAAGATTCCTTGAAAAACGTTCCGGTTCATGAAAAAGTGATGATTTTTTCGCTGATCGGCCTGGCCATCCTCCTTGCGCTGGGAGGCCTGTTCCTTTTCTTTTTTCTTGCGGTGAAGGGGCTATTTTTTCTCTTCGGCGTCCGCTGCGACAACGGGGACGTCCTTTGGTTCGTCCTTTGGTTCCTCTTTTTCGATACCATCTTTGATCTGTTGAAGTACGGGGGAAAATTTGCAATGGAATACTTGCCCCTGCATAAAACCCAAATGGCCGTCTTGCTCTTTCTCTTTTATTTCCAATGGAACGGCCTCGCGGTTTATTTGGCCGACAGCTTCATGGACAATATCCAGCTCACCTTTGCCGTCCAAACGGTCCTTGCCCTTCTGGCCACACTGGCGGAGGTGGCCTTCGACGATATTTTTTCAAAAAAAATATCCGGCGGGAACGAATAAAAACCGGTGCGGATCATTACAGATTTCTTCAGAAATTCCCTGAATAAGACTTGAAAGTTTTTTTTATACACGTATAATAATAGTGGAATGTCCCGGTAGCTCAGTAGGATAGAGCGACAGCCTCCTAAGCTGTAGGTCGTGAGTTCGATTCTCGCCCGGGACGTAATGACTAAGGAATCTGCCGGAGCGAGCATCCGGCAAGCGCCGCAGAAATGTTGATCTTTCAACGTTTCTGCGGCGTTTTCCATTTTTTGGGGTAGGAATTAATTTGAAATGTTTTTCAAATCATTTTACACAAATTTTACACAAAGAAATGGCGCTACCCCATGGGGGTATTATTTTTTTGAAATCACTTCCAGTATTTCCTGTCGTTCGGTATCATAGAATTGAGAAATTTTGTAAATTAGGAGAGGATCAATTAATGGAAGAAGAAAAGAAGCCTTTTTATAAAAACCACTGGTTCTGGTTCTCCATCCTTGTTATTTTGGCTTTTGCCCTTGGTGAGATGGCGGGCCATTATGTCGCGGGCGTAAAAATCGATGGAAAAAAAGTAAATTATGATCAACTTGTTGAAGAGATCAAGAAAAAAGAAAAGGAGTTATCCGGTGTAAATGATGAATTAGAAAGAATTAAGCAGGAATTAGAGGCGAACAAAGAAGAATACGATAAGTTGCAGGAGCTAGCAAATAATAAAGATAAGCTCACTACCGAAGTCGCCTCCGCTAAAAGCGAATTGGATGGGTTGAAGAGTCAAATAAACGACGCAAAGAAAGAATTGAATCAACTGACCGGCAAAATCGAGGAGGCAAAGACTAAACCAATTAATTTGCCGGCTGGCCATTTTGTTGTGGGGACAGATATTCCCGAAGGCCGGTATAAAATATTGCCGGTTGGTCGTGGCAGCAACTTCTTTGTTTATGACGAGAACGGCGATGTCGTCGTAAATACTATCGTAACCACCGTTCATGATTTAGGCGTTCCGGAATATGTAACATTTCTTGCGAAGGGGTACATCATTCAAGCCGAAGCTCCCTTCAAATACGTCCCGGTTAAATAACAGAAAAGGCACGGCTCCGGCCGTGCTATTTCCATTCGCATTCTATCCCCGCGATTTTTTTCAGATCTAACAAAACGGTTTTCCCTTCCGTTTCCAGCTCAATGGTGCGGGCTATCGGGTCGGCCCGGCGCATAACCCCGGCCGATATTTCATACCGTCGGTTTCGATAATATTTCACTCGAACCCTCCTCCGGGATTGGATAGCCTGTGAAAGAATCTCGTCCCATTCTTCCCAGGCCTGCTCATCAACCGTTTTTGATACTCATCATGTTTTTCCCGTTTAATCCGTTTAACGGCGATATAAAAAGCGGGGCAGGAAGAGCTTTTCTTCCGCCCCGCTTTTTCCGGCATTCATGGGAATGGGACGGCGGCCGGGGAAACGGACGGGAGTGCCGGGCAAAATTCACCTCCCGTTTTCCCGGGCCGCCTTTATCCGAGGAATGGGCAAAAAAGGGCGAAACCTATTCCCCGTCCTTTTTGCCGTGGGTTCTTTTCCGGTGATCTTCGTTCATTTGCTTAATCTCCAGGATGAGGTTCCGCAGTTCCGCCTTCGCCTCCGGATAAAGGGCATTCCAATGGCGGGCCAAATTCGGCATCGATTTGGAAATATGCTGGTACAAAATCCAAAATCTAACCTTTTCCTGCAGTTCCTCATCCGCTTTCCCCAGCAGCAATTCCGTATATTTTTCCAGCAACGCGGCAAACTGCTCGCGAAACTTCGTTTCCACTTCGGGTTCCGCCTTTCTGTTTCCTGAAGTTGGCAGGTTAATAATATAATAATGAAAATCATTCTCAATGTCAATGGCCGCACGGATCCGGGCATTTTTCGCATTCGAAAAAAAGCCGCCCCCTTACTCTGCCTTTGACCGCCTCCCCATTTTCCGCCCCGATGCCCGCCACTGAAACGAAATCCTGGCGAAAACTTGGACGGCTGGCAGGAGAAGTCATCCAAAACCCGCTGAAAACGTATCCCCTTTCTCTGGAAAGCCACCGCCAGCCGTAAACCTGACCGGACCGAAGCGGGCAGAAACGCAAGGCCCGCCCGAGGAACGGACAATCGAGTAGGAGGGGGCGGCTAACCCCCGTCCCCTCACACCACCTAGCATGCGGGTCCGCACTAGGCGGTTCGTCAACCTTGACGGAGTTCGAAGTATCGTTGCGTCAAACTTTTGAGACCTTGGGCCTTCCAGTAGGACTTTCCCAGTGCTTGGTGCAGTTGAGGAGTTTTTGTTGTCCGCCATGCCCCTTTTCGGGTATTCGCAATCTCCAAAACCGTTCTCTCGTTCAGCCCCAGTGCCCTCAATTCGCGCATTCTCGTTCTCACCCGTTTCCATTGGAGCCATAGGCACAGTCGAAGCCGTCGACGCACCCATCCCTCCATGTTCCTGAGAATGGATGGGGTTTCGATGAGTTGGAAATACCCCATCCATCCCATGGTGTATTGATTCACGCGACGAATGCGTTCTTCCATTGGGAGACTCCAGTTGGGATTAGTTGATTGTCGAATGCGCTGTTTAAAGCGTTGAATCGACTTGGGAGCGAGGCGAATGCGTGCTTCCCGTTCCGGTGTAAAGCTGAATCCAAGAAACGTACGCTTCCACGGACGGTCCACGGCGCTTTTCTCCTCATTGACCTTGAGTTTGAGCTTCTTCTCTAAGAACCGTTGGATGCCTTGTTTCACCCGTAATCCTGCCCGTAGACTTTTTACGTAGATATTGCAGTCGTCTGCATAACGGCAGAATTTCAGTCCCCGTTTCTCCAATTCCTTGTCCAGATCATCGAGAAGGATGTTCGCAAGCAGAGGACTGAGCGGCCCGCCTTGCGGCGTCCCTTCCTCCGTCTGCACCTTCACCCCTCCGATCATGACGCCGGCTTGCAGGTACGCGCGGATCAATTTCAGCACGCGTTTATCTTTGACTTTCCGGGCAACCCGGCTCATCAGGATATCGTGGTTGACCCGATCAAAGAACTTTTCCAGGTCGATGTCCACGACATACCGGTATCCTTCCCGGATGTATCGTTGCGCTTGCCGAACGGCGTCATGGGCGCTGCGGCCAGGACGGAATCCGAAGCTGTAGGGAGAGAAGTCCGGGTCAAAGATCGGCGTCAGTTCCTGGAGGATGGCCTGTTGGATCAACCGGTCCATCACGGTGGGAATTCCTAACAGCCGTATGCCGCCGTTGGGTTTCGGGATTTCGACCCTGCGGACAGGCGTCGGCCGATAGGTTCCCTCCAAGAGTTGGGCTCGAATCGAGCTCCAGTGCGTCCGGATATAATCACGGAGTTGATCAGTCGATACTCCGTCGATTCCCGGCGCTCCCCGGTTGGCTTCGACCCGTTTGAGCGCCGTGATGAGGTTGTCTCTCGCTAAGATGCGTTCCAACAGAGCCATTTCAGTTCTTCTCCTTCCGCGGGATGAGATTCAGGTCTTGCCGGGCTGTGCTCAGCCCTTTGACTGAGGACCTCCGGGCTTCACCCATCTTTCCTCAGTCAAGTTCCTAAGGGGAATTCTGCTTCCACGCACAGCATCTCGAAAGAGTCTGATTCACCCCTGAGTTGACGTTCGGCCCTTCCTGTTTCAGGCGTCCCTTACTCCAGTACTATGGCCTCTGCTGACTCCTGTACGTTCAATAGAACCTTTCGGTTCTGGTTACCATCGTCAGAAGGCGTTCCGTACAGGCCTCCCCGGATAAGGGCGGACACTTTCCACTCATGCACCTGCCCAATATACCTCCACAGCCCTTGGCGGCTTGGGACTTCGTCTTGTTTCGCAGACTCGTCCGACTGTGACGGCCTCCGATTGGGTTCGTGTACCTCAGGTCGAGTGTTTGCCTCCAGCTTCCTTCGGATTCCGCCTCACAGCGGACACCCTTGCCTTCAGCTAACGGTAGGCGCTCGCCAGCCCCCGTTCGGGACTTTCACCCTATAGCGTCACACCCATGCCGGGCGTAC